>JAOPWI010000397.1 GCA_025965755.1 Frankiales bacterium
TCGTCGCCGCCGACGTGCTGGCGCTGCTGCGCGCCGCCGGGCTGCGCGCCGCCGGCCGCCAGCGCGGGGCCCAGACGCCCCAGCTGTCGGCGGAGGACCTCGACGGCGCGCTGGACGTCGTGCGCCCCACCGCCGCGGAGGGCACCCTCGCGCTCGGAGGGCTGACTCTGGACGACGTCGGCGACATGGCCGAGGTCAAGACGGTGCTCACCGAGACCGTGCTGTGGCCGCTGCGCTATCCCGACACCTTCACCTCTCTCGGCGTGCAGCCGCCGCGCGGCGTGCTGCTCTACGGCCCGCCCGGTTGCGGCAAGACCTTTCTCGTCCGCGCGCTGGCCGGCAGCGGGGAGGCCAACGTCCTGTCCGTCAAGGGCGCCGAGCTGCTGACCAAGTGGGTCGGCGAGTCCGAGCGGGCGGTGCGCGAGCTGTTCCGCCGGGCCCGCGAGGCCGCGCCCTCGCTGATCTTCCTCGACGAGGTCGACGCGCTGGCCCCGGTGCGCGGCGGCGGAACCGACGGCGGCACCAGCGACCGGGTCGTGGCCGCCCTGCTCACCGAGCTGGACGGCATCGAGCAGCGCAGCGACGTCGTCGTGGTCGGAGCGACGAACCGGCCCGACCGCATCGACCCGGCGCTGCTGCGGCCGGGCCGGCTCGAGCGCCTGGTGTTCGTGCCGCCACCCGACGCCGCCGCCCGGGTGGCCATCCTCAAGGCCTCGTCCAAGCGGGTGCCCCTGGCGCAGGACGTGGACCTCGACGCGCTCGGGGAGCAGACCGACGGCTACTCGGCCGCCGACTGCGCCGCCCTCATCCGCGAGGCGGCGCTGACCGCGATGCGCGAGTCGCTGCAGGCCTCCACCGTGACCGCCGCGCACCTGGCCGCCGCGCTCGAGGTGGTCCGGCCGTCGCTGGACCCGGCGCAGGTGGCCGCGCTCGAGGCGTACGCCCGGACCCGCGGGCAGGGCTAGGGCGAGCTCGGCTGGCGGTCGGCGCCGAGCCGGTACAGCACGTGTCGGCGCAGCCGGTGCCCCGCCGGCACGCGCGGGTGGTCGAAGTCCTCGGCCGGGTCGTGCGTCATGCCGAGCCGCTCCATGACGCGCCGGCTCCGGACGTTGTCCACCGCCGTGAACGACACCACCGCGCCGACCCCGACGCCGCGCCCGTGGGCGATGGCGGCCCGGGCGGCCTCGGCGGCGTAGCCGTGGCCCCAGGCGCTGCGGGCCAGCCGCCAGCCCACCTCGACCTCCGGCGCGACCTCGGGCGGCGGCACCGACAGGCCGGTGAAGCCGACCAGCACTCCGCCGGCCTGCACCGCCCACAGCCCGAACCCGTGCCGGTCGAAGCCGGCCTCGATCCGGTCGGCGAGGGCGTCGGACTCCTGCCGGGTCAGCGGCGCGGGGAAGTGCTCCATGACGGCCGGGTCGGCGTTGAGGGCGGCGAACGGCGCGCGGTCCTCGGCACGCCAGCGGCGCAGGAGCAGGCGCTCGGTGCGGATCACAGCAGCGCCTGCAGCACCGCCACGATCCCGGCAGGCCCGTCGGCGACCACGTCGGCGCGCTCGCGCAGCGCGGCCGGCCCCTCGTCGCTGTCGCTCACGACCGTCACGCCGGGCACGCCCCGCCCGCGCAGCTGCTCGACGGCGTCGTACGCCGGGAGGTCGCCCACGTCGTCCCCGGCGAACAGCACCGCCCCGGGCAGCGGGTCGCACAGCGACAGCAGGGCGGTGCGCTTGTCGTGGCCGGGCGGCCGCAGCTCGAGCACCATGCGGCCCAGGTGCAGCTCCAGGCCGGCGGCGCCGGCCAGCACGCGCAGCGGACCGGTCAGCCGGCCCTGGGCGGCGACCGGATCGGCGGTGCCCCGCGTGTGCACGACCAGCGACAGGCCCTTGTCCTCCAGCCGGGCGCCCTCGCCGGCGATCACGCCGGGTAGCTCGGCCCGCAGCGCGTCCAGCCCGGGCACGGCCGGCACCGACGTCAGCGCGCCGGCCTGCCAGCGCTGCACGCCGTACTGCCCGAGCACGACCAGGCCCGGCACGTCGTGCAGCCCGCCGAGCTCGACCACGACGTCGGCCGGCCGCCCCGTCACCAGCGCCAGCCTGCCGACCCGGACGGCGAGCGCGCGCAGCGCGTCGACGGCGCCGGGCGCCGGGACGGCATCCTGCGGCCGGCCCACGACGGGCGCGAGCGTGCCGTCGTAGTCCAGCGCGACCAGCGCCCGGGAGGGCTCGGCGCGCAGGGCGGCCAGCCCGGCGCGGCCCGCGCCGGTGCGTGGCTCGAACGGCAGGTTGCTCGTCGTGGCCGGCACGGGCCAGACGCTAGCCGGGCTGCGCCGCCCGGCGTGCCCCGTCCGGCCCCGCCGGCGGTCCTTCGCGCAGGAGCGCGCTCAGGCCGGGAAGTCGCGGGTGAGGACCACCGTGAGCCCGCGGGGCCCCGGAATGTTGGCCGGGCGGGGCAGCACGCGGGGCACGCCGCGAAAGGTCCGGGCGAAGCGCTGCGCCGCGGCCCGCTGGCCCGGCTCGTAGTAGACGGTGGTGGCCCGGAGGCGGCCGCGGAAGTTGCCCACCAGGCGCACCGGCCAGCCGGCCCGCGCGAACCGCGCGGCGGCCCGGTCGGCCAGGCCCTCGACGGTCGAGTTGTTCAGGACCGTGACCGCGGGCAGCGGCGCGG
>JAOPWI010000439.1 GCA_025965755.1 Frankiales bacterium
CGGGAGGCACCGTGACCCCGGCGCCCCCGGCCAGGCACTCTCGGGCGGCGCCGACGTCGCTCGCGACCACGCTGCGTGCACCGGCCATCGCCTCGAGCACCACGAGCGCCATGGCCTCCCAGTGCGACGGCACGGCGACCACGTCCGCGGCGGCGATCCAGGGCGCGCTGTCGCGCGCCGGCCCGACCAGCTGGGCATGCGGGGGCAGCGACTGCGCCAGCAGCTCGAGGTCCGGGCCGTCGCCCACGAGCACCAGGCGGGCGTCGGGCACCGCCTCGCGCACGGCGGGCCAGGCGGCCAGCAGCGTCTGCTGACCCTTCTGGCGGGCCAGGCGGCCCACGCAGACCACCGTCGGCGCGTCGGCCAGCCCGAGCTCGGCGCGTACCGCCCGGCGCTCCTGCGGGCCGACGACCCGGATCCCGGTCACGTCCACGCCGTTGGCCAGGACCACCTGGCGGCCCTGCACGCCGGCCCGGACGCCGACCAGGCGCTCGGCCTCGCTGACGCACAGCACCCGGTCCGCCCAGCGGCTGGCCAGCCGTTCCCAGGCCCGCGCCGCGCTGCCGTGCGGGCCGGACACCGCTTCAAAGGACCACGCGTGCGGCTGGAAGACGGTGGGCAGGCGGCCCCGCAGGGCCAGGCGCCCGCAGAGCCCGGCCTTGGAGCTGTGCAGGTGGACCAGATCGGGCGCGAAGGCGCGGATCGTGCGACGCAGCTCGACCACCTCGCGCGGCACCGTGCGGCCCGGCTCGCGGGTGGCCGACCAGGGCAGGTCCACCAGGCCGGTCAGCGGACCCGGGGCCGCGTCCAGCGTGGCCGCCACGGCCACCTGGAGCCCGGCCGCGCGCTGGTCGGCGACGAGGTCGGCGACGCACTGACCGACGCCCCCCGTCACCGGCTGCGTCACGTGCAGAACCCGGACCACCGTCACAGCATGACCAGCGGCCGGGCGGCCGGGTCGGTCGGGGCGCTCGGCTGCTCGGGGCGCAGCGCCAGCACGGTTCCCGCCAGGGCCAGGCCGAGGATGCCCCACACGGTCTGCGCCAGCAGGGCGTTGCGCAGGGTGACGTCGACCAGGCCCTCTCCGATCAGCCCGGCCAGGGCCGCCGCCGCGCCGCCGAGCACGCCCAGCAGGGTCGGGTCCCGCGCCGTCCGCAGGCTGCGCAGCACCCGGCGCGCGGTGGAGACAGTGAGGGCCAGCAGGGCGGCGAGGCCGAGCAGCCCCGCCTCCGCCGAGGCGGTCAGCAGCACGTCGTGGGCGTGGTCCGCACCGACCGTGCTCGCCACGGACCCGTACCGGGCCGCGGCCACCGGGAAGCTCCCCGGGCCGTGTCCGAGGACCGGTCTCTCGCGCGTCTGGCGCAGCGCCTCCCGCCACAGCCGTGGCCGGTCGTCGTAGGGGTTGTGCTCGGCCCGGACGAGGGAGTCGACCCGCTGCGCGACGACCTGCACCGGCGCCGAGTCCGGGGCGAAGGCCCCCAGCAGCGCGCCCGCCAGGACGACGACCGTGCCGCCGATGGCCACCAGGCGCCGGGCCCGGGGAACGAGCACGACGACCGTGACCAGACCCAGCACCGCCCCGATCCAGGCGCCGCGGGACAGGCTGACCAGCATCGCGGCCGTCGAGGCGACCAGGGCCACCCCGGCCAGCCAGCGGTCCCGCCTGCCGCGGGCGCCGAGGAGCAGGCCGACCGCCAGCAGCGCGGTCAGCATCGCGTACGCCCCGAGCTCGTTCGGCTGGCTGAAGACGCCGACCGGGCGCTCGTTGACCACTGCCCCGCCGTAGCGGGACTCCAGGTGGCGCGCGGAGGTCAGCGCCGGCAGGCAGATCGCGGTCGCACCGATGAGCAGGCAGCGGACCACGACGAGCCACCGGCGCAGGTCGCTGCAGACGGCGACGACGGCGCCCGCCAACGCCAGCCCGGAGGCGATCGCGACGTCCTGCTTGACGGCGAGGCCCAGGTCCACGGCGGTCCCCGTCGACAGCACGCAGACGGCGAGCAGCGCGCCGCCCCACAGCAGGGGCGGCAGGACCGGGAGAGGGCTGCGCCGGCCGAGCAGCCGGGCGCCGACCAGGCACCCCAGCGCCAGCACCGTCAGAGCCTGGGCGCCCTTGACCGGACCGATCGCCACGAGGCCGACGGGCGCCAGCAGAAAGGCGGTCGCGACCGCGGCCAGCGGGCTGCGACAGCCCGCGACCAGCGCGACCAGCGCGAGCGGCACGGCCGTCAGCAGCCAGGGGGACGTCGCCGCGCCGAGTGCGCCGAGCGCGGCACCGGCCAGGATCAGCCCGCCGCCCGCAGCGGTGATCGCCGCCATCCGGCCGGCTCCGGCGGGCAGCCTCCAGCAGGTCATGGCCGTCGGGCGCGCAGGCCGTCCACGCATCCCCAGGCCTTGGCCCCGTCGCGCAGCGCGCCCACGACCGGGACAGCGGGCAGGCAGCCAGGATGGCGGGCCGCCCGCTGCAGCGGGATGCTGAAGTAGGCCGCCGCGCCCACCAGCGCAAGCCCCCGTGCGCCGGGTCGGGCCGAGCGCAGCAGCGCGACGCCGAGGGGGTAGGCGAGGGCCCGGACGACGTTGCGGCCGACGAGCAGGCGGCTGCCGGTCAAGCCGTCGCCCCGGCCGTAGGACCGGTACATGGCCAGATTGCTCCGCAGCGAGGGCCGCTGCGCCCAGCTGACCTCGGCGTCGACCGCGAGCACCGCCTGGCCGCCGGCGGCCACGACGGCCTGCCCGTAGGAGACGTCCTCCCCGGTCGCCAGGTGCTCGGGAAACCCGCCGGCCGACAGAAAGGCTGCCCGGGTGAAGGCCATGGAGCGGCCGGTGGGCAGGGCGGGGTCGTAGGTGCGGCCGAACAGGGCGCCGTACGCCCGGACGAGCGGGGTCCGGCGGCGGGCCTCGGCCGGGTCGGGGTAGCCCACCGCCGCCAGCGCCTGCTCCCAGCGGACTCCGGGACGCGCGGTCGCGCGGTAGACCCCGGTCACCAGGTCCGGCCGGTTCTGTTCGGCGAAGCCGGCCAGCAGCGCGGCCAGCCAGGTCGGCTCGGGCTCGCAGCCGGCGTCCGTGCAGGCGATGACCGGGTGCCGGGCGGCGCGCACGCCGTGGTTGCGGCCCTGCGAGATGCCGGCCCCGGGCAGCTCCAGGACGGCCAGTCGCGGTTCGTCCGCGGCGGCCCGGCGGAGCAGCCCGACGGTGTCGTCGCGCGAGCCGCCGTCCACCACCACCAGCTCGTCCTCGGAACGCAGCTGGGGCAGCAGCCGGCTCAGCAGGCCGGGAACCGCCGCCTGCTCGTCGCGGACGGTGACCACCACGCTGGCGGGCGGTCCCTGCAGCCCCGCACCTGGCCGGCAGGCGGCCTGCGCCAGCACGGCCGCGAGCCGGTCGGCACAGGCAGCGGCGTCCGGATGGCGCGCGCTCTGGCTCCGCCCGGCCCGGCCCATCGCCTCCCGCCGAGCGGGATCCGCGAGCTGGCCCAGGGCCCGGGCG
>JAOPWI010000011.1 GCA_025965755.1 Frankiales bacterium
GCTGCGCTACGAGGTCACCGAGGAGGCGAGCCCCGGTCTGGACGGCGAGCGCTACGCCGTCACGCCCTCGCTCGGTGTCTTCCGCGCGCCGATGAGCGCCAACGGCGACGTCATGGTCCCCGAGGACCGGCTGCGCACGGTGCTGTCGACCGCCTCCGGTCCGGCCCTGGCGCACGAGCTGGACCGCCTGCTCGGCAGCGCCTGGGACGCCGAGCTCGAGCCGTACCGCGAGGCCGGCGACGGCGCGTCGGTGACCTGGCTGCACCAGGTGGTATGAGGCGTTCCTGGCGTCGAGGGTTGTCGCCCCGCAGACAGGGGAGTGTCCCGGATCGACCGCAGGAAGATCGCTGACTCTCGGGAGAGTTCACATGCAGGTACAGGCCATCCAATTCGAGGAGGGCTTCAACGACGCCTTCCGTGAGGGCATCCTGCTGCTGCCCAAGCTCGGCTACTTCCTCCTCATCCTGATCGTGGGCATCTTCCTGGCGAAGGCCGTCCAGAAGATCCTCACGAAGGTCCTGCAGCGCGTGGGCTTCGACCAGCTGGTCGAGCGCGGCGGCGTCAAGCAGGCGCTCAGCAAGAGCCGGTACGACGCGGCGGCGATTCTCGCCCGGATCGTCTACTACTTCATCTTCCTGTTCGTGCTCTCCGCGGCCTTCCGGGTCTTCGGGCCCAATCCGATCAGCGACTTCCTCCAGCAGATCATCTTCTTCCTGCCGAAGCTGTTCGTCGCGGTTCTCGTGCTGGTCATCGCCTTCGCGGTCGCTGCGGCGGTCAAGGACCTGCTGAGCAACATGCTGGGCGGCCTGTCCTACGGCAGCGCCCTCGCCAACGCTGCCTCGCTGTTCGTCGTGGCCCTCGGCGTCTTCGCCGCGCTCGACCAGCTCGAGATCGCCGGCATGATCGTGGGTGGCATCTTCTACGGCCTGCTCGCCCTCATCATCGCCCCGCTCATCATCGCCTTCGGGGTCGGCGGCATCGAGCCGGCCCGCGAGGCCATCCGCAACCTCCAGTCCAAGGGCCAGGCCAAGGCGCAGGAGGTCGCGCAGGAGGTGCAGTCCGCGGACGAGCCGAGCAGCGAGGAGCCGCCCGCCGTGCCGACCCGCACGCGCCCGGCCCGCACCACGGCGAGCACGACCACTCCCACCCGGACCCGCGCGCCTCGCACGCCGCGCGTCTAGCAGCGCAGGCACCTCGCAGTGCGGGCCCGCCCCGGCGGCCGACCGGTCCCTCCCGAGCGACCGGCTGGGCAGCCGGGGCGGGCTGCTGCCCGGGCCCGGCTGCGCCTGGCCCTGTCCGTGCTGGGGCTCCTGGGACTGACCGTGCTGCTCGGGCCGGTCGCCGTGCTGGTGCGCCGCCAGTGGCAACCGCTGGTCGACATCGACCAGTCGGTCACGCAGGCCGCCGAGCGAGCCGTCGGCGCCAGCCCGGCGCTGCTGGACTTCTTCCTCGTCACGACCCACCTGGGCGACCCGCTGCTCATGACGGCCCTGACCGTCCTGACGCTGCTGCTCCTCCTGCGCGGCGGGCAGCGGCGGCTGGCGCTGTTCGTGCTGGTGGCCCGGCTCGGCTCGCTGGTGCTCTCCCAGGGCACCAAGAACGTCGTCGACCGGGCCCGCCCGGTGTTCGACCACCCGGTCGCCAGCGCCGCCGGCGCGTCGTTCCCGTCCGGCCACGCGCTGGGCTCGACCGTCTTCTACACCAGCACCGCTCTCGTGCTGCTGCCGCTGGTGCCGCGGGCCTGGCGCCCGGCCCTGCTCGTGACGGCGCTGACCGTTCCGCTGGTGGTGTCCGCCAGCCGGGTGATGATCGGCGTCCACTACCTCAGCGACGTCACCGCCGGGTTCCTGCTGGGCCTGGCCTGGGTCGCCGTCTGCACGGCGGTGTTCGCCACCTGGCGCGCCGAGGAGGGCCGGCCCGTCGAGCCGCTGACCGAGGGACTGGAGCCGGAGCTGGCCGAGTGAGGGACGCTGCCGAGGACCTGCGCGCCATCGCCTTCTGCCTGGAAAAGGCGCTGGAGCCGGGCTTTCGCGTCAAGGCCTTCCGCACCGCTGCCGGCGTGGTGGAGCGCACCCCGGCCGAGGAGCTGGCCCGCCGCGCCGCCGAGGGGACGCTCACCGAGCTGTCCGGGATCGGCAAGGTGACCGCCCTGGTCGTGACGGAGTCGCTGCGCGATGAGGAGCCGGTCTACCTGCGCCGGGTGCAGACGCTGGGGGAGCGCCCGGTGTCGGAGGGCACCGCCGCGCTCCGGTCCGCCCTGCGCGGCGACTGCCACACCCACTCGGACTGGTCCGACGGCGGCTCGCCGATCGGGGAGATGGCCCGCACCGCTCGGGCGCTGGGCCACGACTACGTCGTGCTGACCGACCACTCGCCGCGGCTGACCGTGGCCCGCGGCCTGTCGCCGGACCGGCTGCGCGAGCAGCTGGACGTCGTCGCCGGCCTCAACGAGGAGCTCGCCGCGGAGGCCGACGCCGGGCAGCGGCCGTTCCGGGTGCTGACCGGCATCGAGTGCGACATCCACGAGGACGGCAGCCTGGACCAGGAGCCCGAGCTGCTGGGCCGGCTCGACCTGGTGGTCGCCAGCGTGCACTCCTCGCTGCGCATGGCGCGCGACGAGATGACGGCCCGCATGGTCGCCGCCGTCAGCAACGCGCACACCGACGTGCTGGGCCACTGCACCGGGCGCAACGTGACCAGCCAGGGCCGGGGCGGCAAGCCGCGACCGGAGTCGGAGTTCGACGCCGAGCTGGTCTTCGCCGCCTGCGCCCGGTTCGACGTGGCCGTCGAGATCAACTCCCGGCCGGAGCGGCTGGACCCGCCCAAGCGGCTGCTGCGCCTGGCCGTCGAGGCGGGCTGCCGGTTCGCCATCGACACGGACGCGCACGCGCCGGGCCAGCTGGCCTGGCAGGACCTCGGCTGCGAGCGGGCGCACCTGTGCGGGGTGACGCCCGACCGCGTCGTCAACGCCTGGAGCGCCGAGGAGCTGCTCAGCTGGACGCGGCGGGACCCCGCTGCAGCGGGATGAGGGCGGCGACCGGCTGGGTCAGCAGGCGGACCAGCCCGTCGGGCAGCGTGTCGGCGACGAGCAGGGCGCAGGCGGCGTCCAGGCACACCGTCAGCACCCGCTGGGTGTCGCGCGCACCGACCGGTGATGACGTGCGGCAGGTCGAGCAGGCCCGGGTGAGGCCCTCCGCGCCGCTGCGGCGCACCAGCGCCCAGGTCCGGCGGCGGCTGGTGAGCACGGCGGCGGAGAACGCGGTGTCCCGGGCGTCGGCGCGGGCCGACTCCTGGACAAAGGACTGGTCGACCAGCGCCTCGTAGAGCGCCTGACCCCGCGCGTCGTGGCAGCGGGTGCTGAGCAGCGGCATGGCGGCGAGCAGGGCGCGGACCTGGTCCCCCTGGGGGCCCAGGTCCGGCTCGCCGACGGCGTCCACCGGGTAGACCGTGCGCCAGGCCCGCATGAGCAGCGCGTGGTCGGCCCGGGACAGCGCGGGCCGGGCGTACGCCGCGGCGATCGCGTCGCGGACGGCCTTCAGGGCGCGGACCGTCGTGGCCGGGTCGACCGTCAGATAGGAGGCCTCGCCGCGCACGTCGTCCTCGAACAGCGAGGACACCGCGTCAAAGGCCTCCAGCACCTCGCAGACCAGAGGGCTGTCGGGGAGCAGGGCGCGGTCGCGGGCCTCGGCCAGCGCGACGGTGTTGTGCCAGCTCTCGGCCAGCTTGGGCAGGTCCGGGTCGGCGACATGCGCGAGCTGGGCCAGCACTCCCAGCACCTCGGCGAGGTTCGGGTGCTCCTCGAGCCGGGTGATCGCAGCTGCTTTGCGTGCCATCGCGGGCCTCCAAGAGACGGATGTTCCTGCAGAACTCTCCGGCACCCGGGCAGCTGGGCTGGAGGGTTGGGGCCAAGATGGTCCTTGCGGGCTAGTCACGGTGGGGGCCCGCCGTGATGCGGGCGGGTGGTGCCCGCGCGGCCGTACGGCGGAGCGGGAGCGACGGTGCAGGTGCAGGTACGGCGCGGCGCCGACCGGGCGGTGACGCGGACCGACTGGCTGACCAGCCGGCACGCGTTCTCCTTCGGGGCGCACTACGACCCGGCCAACACGTCCTTCGGGCTGCTCCTGGCGCTCAACGAGGACACCCTGGCGCCCGGGTCGGGCTTCGGGCCGCACCCGCACCGTGACCTGGAGATCGTCAGCTGGGTGGTGGCGGGCGAGCTGCGGCACGAGGACTCGGCCGGCGCGCGGGGCCGGGCCGCGCCCGGGCTGGTGCAGTGCCTGTCGGCCGGCTCCGGGGTGGTGCACAGCGAGGTCAACGCCAGCACCAGCGAGCCGCTGCACCTGGTCCAGAGCTGGCTGCAGACCGCCGAGCCCGGAGCGGCGCCGGCGTACGCCACCGTCGACCTGCGCGAGGCGCTGGCCGCCGGCGAGCCGGTCGCGGTGGCCTCGGGCCGGGGG
>JAOPWI010000014.1 GCA_025965755.1 Frankiales bacterium
CGCGCACCGGGGCGTCGGCCCGATCGGTCCAGGGCCCGCCGCCGGGCCGGCCGTCCAAGGGCTCCAGCCAGCCGGGGTCCCCGTCGGGCACCAGCGGCTCGCGCAGGCCGAGGTTGAGGTGCACCGGACCGGGCGCGCCGCCGAGGTCGGCCAGAGCCGCCGACAGCGCCTGGCAGACCAGCGCACGCCAGTAGGCCTGCTGGCCCGGGCGCCGGTCCGGCGTGCCCAGGTCGGCGGCCCAGCGCACGGCGCCGCCGTACAGCCCGACCTGATCCACCGTCTGGTTCGCGCCGCTGCGGCGCAGCTCGGGCGGACGGTCGGCGGTCAGCAGCAGCAACGGCACGTCCGCGTGCGCGGCCTCCAGCACCGCCGGGTGCAGGTTGGCCGTCGCCGTGCCGGACGTCGTCACGACCGCGGCCGGGCAGCCGCTCGCCTTGCCGAGGCCGAGCGCCAGAAAGGCCGCGGAGCGCTCGTCGATGCGCACGTGCAGCCGCAGCCGTCCGGCCTGCTCGGCGTCGTGCAGGGCCAGCGCGAGCGGCGCGGAGCGCGACCCGGGAGCGAGCACGACCTCGCGCACCCCTCCGCGGACGAGCTCGTCGACGAGCACGACGGCCAGCGCAGTGGACGGGTTCACCGCAGCAGCCTGCCGCACCGCGCCAGCCGGGCACGCCACCAGGCCTGCCGGTCCGGTGGGGCGGCGTAGCGCTCCAGCAGCTCGGGGTCGGGCGCGACGGCGCCCACCCGCAAGGCGCCGCCGACCGGCAGCAGCGGGGCGGCGGTGACATCCGCGGCCAGCAGCGCAGCGGTGCCCAGCCCGCAGGCGTACGGCAGGTCGGGCAGCGCGGCGGCCAGCGCGATGCCGGCAGCCAGCCCGACGGAGGTGTCCAGAGCGCTCGAGACGACCACCGGCAGGCCACAGCCCTCGGCCACGGCCAGCGCGCGGCGCACTCCCGACAGCGGCGCGACCTTGACGACGACCAGGTCCGCGGCGCCGGCCACCGCCACGCGAGCCGGGTCCTGCGCCTTGCGAATGCTCTCGTCGGCGGCCACCGGGACCGCCAGCGCGGCCCGGGCCAGCGCCACCCGCAGCCGGGCCAGCTCCTCGATCGTCGCGCACGGCTGCTCGGCGTACTCGAGGTCGTAGGGCGCGAGGGCCCGCAGCGCGGTCAGCGCGTCGTCCACCGACCAGGCCGCGTTGGCGTCGACGCGCAGGCGCCCGCCGGCACCCAGCACCTCGCGCACGGCGGCCACCCGGTCGACGTCGTCGCGCAGAGCCTGACCCGCCTCGGCGACCTTGACCTTCGCGGTCGTGCAGCCGGGAAAGCGGGCCAGCACGCCCGCGACCTCAGCGGCCGGGACCGCGGGCACGGTCGCGTTGACCGGCACGCTGTCGCGCACTGCCGGCGGCCAGCCCTGCCAGGCCGCCTCCACCGCAGCGGCCAGCCACCGGGCGGCCTCGCCGTCGTCGTACTCGAGGAACGGCGAGAACTCGCCCCACCCGGCCGGGCCGCGCAGCAGCAGCGCCTCGCGCACCTGCACGCCGCGAAACGGCACCCGCATGGGCAGGGCGACGACGTGCGCCTCGGCGCCTTCCAGCGCTTCTCCTAAGGTCATGGTGTGAACACCGTGTCAGAGCTGTTCGACCCCAGCCAGTGGAGGGCCGTCGACGGCTTCGAACTCCAGGACATCACCTACCACCGGCACGTCCGGGACGGTCGCGACCAGGGGGTCGTGCGCATCGCGTTCAACCGGCCGGAGGTGCGCAACGCCTTCCGGCCGCGCACGGTGGACGAGCTCTACCGGGTCCTGGACCACGCCCGCATGACGCCCGACGTGGGCTGCGTCCTGCTGACCGGCAACGGCCCCTCGCCCAAGGACGGCGGCTGGGCGTTCTGCTCCGGCGGCGACCAGCGCATCCGCGGCCGCGACGGCTACCGCTACGCCAGCGGCGACGGCGCCGAGACGATCGACCCGGCGCGGGCCGGCCGGCTGCACATCCTCGAGGTGCAGCGCCTGATCCGGATGATGCCCAAGGTCGTCATCTGCGTGGTGCCCGGCTGGGCGGCCGGCGGCGGCCACAGCCTGCACGTCGTCTGCGACCTCACCCTGGCCAGCGAGGAGCACGCCAAGTTCAAGCAGACCGACGCCGACGTCGGCAGCTTCGACGGCGGCTACGGCTCGGCCTACCTGGCCCGCCAGGTGGGGCAGAAGTTCGCCCGCGAGATCTTCTTCCTGGGTCGCGAGCACTCCGCCGCTGACGCCCAGCGGATGGGCATGGTCAACGCCGTGGTCCCGCACGCGGAGCTGGAGGCCGTCGCGCTGGAGTGGGCGCGCGAGGTCTGCCGCAAGAGCCCGACCGCGCAGCGCATGCTCAAGTACGCCTTCAACGCCATCGACGACGGCCTGGTCGGCCAGCAGGTGTTCGCCGGCGAGGCGACCCGCCTCGCGTACGCCTCGGACGAGGCCGTGGAGGGCCGGGACGCCTTTCTGGAGAAGCGCGATCCCGACTGGTCGCCGTACCCGTACCACTTCTAGTGCGCGCGCTGCGCGCCCTCGCCGCCGACCCCGCGGCCCTGCTCGGCCCGCTGCAGGCGGCCCTGGACGGCACCGGGCCGGCGCTGCTGCCGCTGCCGGCCGACGCCGCA
>JAOPWI010000046.1 GCA_025965755.1 Frankiales bacterium
GCCGGTCCCACGGCCCACACCGTGGTCGCGACCGGGCTGGACAACCCGCGCGGCCTGGAGGTCGGCCCGGGGGGCTCGGTCTTCGTGGCCGAGGCCGGCGCCGGGGGCGAGCAACTCGTCGAGGGGCTCGTCGAGGGCCAGCCCAGCTTCCTGTGCGTGGGCCTGACCGGCGGGGTGACGGCCGTGATCGGGGACGTTCAGGTCCGCCTGGTCAACCTCGCGTCCGCCTCGGCGGCCGCCGGGGAGGGCTCCGCCCGCCACTGCGAGAGCACCGGCAGGAACGCCACCGGCCCGCACGACGTCGCACTGGGCAACGGCAGCATCGGCGTCACCATCGGCCTGGGCGGCACACCGGAGACCCGGCAGGCCATGCCGGCCGCCTTGCGCGCGCAGTTCGGCACCGTACGGATGCTGCGCTCGCGCGGCACGGCGGTCGTGGCGGACCTGGTCGCGTACGAGGGAGCGGCCAACCCGATCGGCCCGGTCGACAGCAATCCGTACGGCATTGCCCGGCTCAGCGACGGCGGCTTCCTGGTCGCGGACGCCGGCGGCAACGACCTCGTGCACGTCGGTGGGCCTTCCCGGAGCGGGACGCCGACGGTGACCACGCTCACCATCTTCCCGAACCGGCCGGCGCAGCCGTTCGTGCCGCCGTCCTGTGTCGGCACCACCGTTCCGGCGGCGGCCTTCCCGCCGGCCGGTACGCCGATGGCGCCGGAGACGGTCCCGACGACCGTGGAGGTCGGCAGCAACGGCACGTTCTACGTCGGCATGCTCACCGGTTTCCCGTTCCACCAGGGTGCGGCCAGCATCCTGCGGGTCAGCCCCACCGGCCGGCAGAACACCTTCGCCAGCGGGCTGACGCACGTCGTCGGCCTCGACATCGCGCGGGACGGGTCGCTGTACGCCGTCGAGCTCAGCACCGCCTCCCTGCTGCAGGCCGCCTGCGGCGGGCCGGTGCCCGGCGATGTCGTCCAATTCAGGAACGGCCGGCGGACCGTCGTCGCCGCGGGCCTGCCGGCGCCGGGCGGGGTTGCCGTCGCGCCGGACGGCTCGTTCTACGTCTCGGTGAACAGCACCTCGCCCGGCGAGGGCGAGGTCTGGCGCTTCGCCGCCCCGCGGGGGTGATGATCCGGCGGTGGCGGCGGTCAGCCGCCACCGCCGGGCGAGGGCGACCGCGCCGAGGCTCAGCCGAAGAACACCTCGGCCTCGGCGTAGCGCTCGATCGGCACGGTCTTGAGCTGGCGGGTGGCCTGCTCGAGCGGCACGCGGACGATGTCGGTCCCCCGCAGGGCCACCATCACGCCGCTGTCGCCCTCGTGGACGGCGTCGGCGGCGTGCAGCCCGAAGCGGGTGGCCAGCACCCGGTCGTACGCCGTCGGGGTGCCGCCGCGCTGGATGTGGCCCAGCACCGTCGCCCGGGCCTCCTTGCCGGTGCGCCGCTCGATCTCGTCGCCGACCAGCTGCCCGATGCCACCGAGGCGGACGTGGCCGAAGGAGTCGACCTGGCCGGACTGGGTCGCCATCGTCCCCTCCTTGGGCGTCGCACCCTCGGCGACGACCAGGATCGGGGAGTACTCCTTCTCGAAGCGCCGCTCGACGTAGGCGCAGACCTCGTCGATGTCGAAGGGCCGCTCCGGAATGAGGATGACGTTGGCTCCCCCGGCCAGGCCGGCGTGCAGGGCGATCCAGCCGGCGTGGCGGCCCATGACCTCGACCACGAGCGCGCGGTGGTGCGACTCGGCCGTCGTGTGCAGCCGGTCGATGGCGTCGACGGCGATCTGCACGGCGGTGTCGAAGCCGAAGGTGTAGTCCGTCGCGTCGAGGTCGTTGTCGATCGTCTTCGGCACGCCGACGACGTTGACGCCCTCGGCGGCCAGCCGCGTGGCGACGCCCAGCGTGTCCTCGCCGCCGATCGCCACGAGGGCGTCCACGCCGAGGTCGGCCAGGTTGCGGCGCACCGTCTCGATGCCGCCCTCGACCTGGAGAACGTTCGTGCGGCTGCTGCCGAGGACGGTGCCGCCGCGGGGCAGGATGCCGCGGGTCTGCGCGACGCCCAGCGGGACCGTGAGCTTGTCCAGCGGTCCCCTCCAGCCGTCCCGGAAGCCGAGGAACTCATGCCCGTGGACCTCGACGCCCTTACGGACGACAGCCCGGATGACCGCGTTCAGGCCCGGACAGTCACCTCCGCCGGTCAGCACACCGATCCGCACAGCTCCCCCTCGTGGTCAGCGCCGCGGAGGCTAGCCGCTCAGACGTCCAGCCCCAGCCGGTAGGCCCTCTCCGCCAGCAGCTCCCACCGGGCGCGCACGTGCCGGGCGTCGGCCAGGGCGTGGTGCTCGCCGCCGCCCTGCTTGGGCAGCGCGGGCCGGCCGAGGTGCTCCCACAGCTGGCGCACGTCCAGGGTGAAGCGCGGCAGGGCCCGCGGCAGCGCCGGCATCGCTCCCCACATCTGGCAGAGCGCGACGTGGTCGTACGCGCCGTACCAGGCCCACAGCACCGGCTCGTCGCCGAAGAAGGCGAGCAGCTCGTCGCGGATGGCGGCGCGCGGCTTCCAGGCCGGGTCCGACCCGGGCGGCAGCTGCGGCAGCACGTTGGCCTGCACCCACGGCACCGCCCGGGACAGGTCGGCCTCGGTGCTGACGGCGTAGTACTCGCGGCCGTCCTCGGCGGCGACCCCGATGGACAGCAGGTCGATCGTGGTCCCGTCCTCGAGGAACTCCAGGTCGTAGAAGAAGCGCACGTCACGCAGTCTGCATGTTTCAGAAACAGCCACCGGACAAGGTCTGTGTCATGTGCGGTTTCAGCGGTGAGGTGCGGCGGGACGGTGGATCGCCCGACGTGGCCGCCGTGGCGCGGATGACGGCGACCATGGGCGATCGCGGGCCGGACGGCTCCGGCGTCTGGAGCGCCGGCCGGGTGGCCCTCGGCCACCGCCGGCTGAAGATCGTCGACCTGTCGGAGCACGCGCAGCAGCCGATGGTCGACCCCGAGCTGGGCCTGACCATCGTCTTCAACGGCATGATCTACAACTACCCGCAGCTGCGGCGCGAGCTCCAGGACCTCGGGCACCGGTTCTTCTCCTCGGGCGACACCGAGGTCGTGCTCAAGGCGTACGCCCAGTGGGGCGAGTCGTTCCCGGAGCGGCTGCTCGGGATGTTCGCGCTGGCCATCGTCGAGCGGGACACCGGCAAGGTCCTGCTCGCCCGGGACCGGCTGGGGATCAAGCCGCTCTACCTGGCGGAGGTGCGCTCGAACGGTGGCCGCGCCCTGCGCTTCGCCAGCACCCTGCCGGCGCTGCTGGCCGGCGGCGGGGTGGACACCGACGTCGACCGGGCCGCCCTGCACAGCTACCTGACGTTCCACTCGGTCGTTCCGGCTCCCCGGACCGTGCTGGCCGGCGTGCGCAAGCTGCCCCCCGCGACCGTCCGGGTGGTCGAGCCGGACGGCACCACCCGCGACCGGGTCTACTGGCAGCCGCCGTACACCCGCGACCCGGCGAAGGCCGGCTGGTCGGCGCGGGACTGGGAGGACGCCGTCCTGCAGGCGCTGCGCCTGGCGGTTCAGCGGCGGATGGTCTCCGACGTCGAGGTCGGCGTGCTGCTGTCCGGCGGCGTCGACTCGAGCCTGGTCGTCGGCCTGCTGGCCGAGCAGGGCCAGCAGGGGCTCAAGACGTTCAGCATCGGCTTCGAGGCGGTCGGCGGCGTCGAGGGCGACGAGTTCCGCTACTCCGACCTGGTCGCGCAGCGGTTCGGCACCGACCACACCCGGATGCTGGTCCCGCCGGACCGGGTGCTGCCCGCGCTCGACGACGCGGTGCAGGCCATGAGCGAGCCGATGGTCAGCCACGACGCCGTCGCGTTCTACCTGCTCAGCCAGGAGGTCAGCCGCCACGTCAAGGTGGTGCAGTCCGGTCAGGGCGCCGACGAGGTGTTCGCCGGCTACCACTGGTATCCGCCGATGCTCGGCGCCGAGGACGACCTGGCGACGTACGCGCAGCACTTCTTCGACCGGCCGCACAGCGAGATGGCCGAGGTGCTCGAGCCGGGCTGGCTGGCCGACCGCGACGAGAGCCGGGCGTTGGTGCGCGAGCACTTCGCCCGGCCGGGCGCCGACACCGGCCTGGACCGGGCGCTGCGCCTGGACACCGAGATCATGCTGGTCGACGACCCGGTGAAGCGGGTCGACAACACCACGATGGCGTTCGGGCTCGAGGCCCGGGTGCCCTTCCTGGATCACGAGCTGGTCGAGCTGGCCGCCCAGTGCCCGCCCGAGCTGAAGCTGGCCCACGGCGGCAAGGGCGTGCTCAAGCAGGCGGCCCGGCAGGTCATCCCCAGCGAGGTCATCGACCGGCCCAAGGGCTACTTCCCGGTGCCCGCACTGACCCACCTCGAGGGCGGGTTCCTCGACCGGGTCCGTGACGCGCTCACCGCACCGGCGGCCAAGGAGCGCGGCCTGTTCAAGGCGTCCTACGTCGACCGGCTGCTCGCCGACCCCAACGCCGCCCTCACGCCGCTGCGCGGCAACCGCCTCTGGCAGCTCGGGCTGCTCGAGATGTGGCTGCAGAGCCACGGGGTCTGAGATGGAAGCGCTGACGACCCACTGGGAGCGGGCCGGCGAGACGCTGCCCGAGGGGGTGGCCTCGGACGTCGTGCTCGAGCTGGGCTGGGGCCGGATCGCCTTCGGCCAGACCTTCACCTCGCACGACCGGCTGCGCGCCGTGCTGCGCGGCGAGGAGAGCGGGCGGCGCGACATCTGCGTCTACCCCCGCGAGCCGCACGTGCTGGTGGCGCAGGCGCCCAGCGAGCTGTTCCTGGACCCGTCGCACGTCTACCGGCTCGACCTCCCGTCGTACGCGCCGCACGCTGCCCGCTGCCACTGCCGGGTGCGACCGCTGCGGGACCGGGCCGATGTCGAGGCGGTCAACGCGGTGTACGCCACCGCCGGCATGCTCCACGCCGCGCCCGAGCTGGTGCTGTGCAACGCCGAGGACCCGGTCTTCACCTACCTGGTCGCCGAGGACCCGGCCGGCCGGGTCGTCGGCAGCGTCACCGGCATCGACCACGTGCGCGCCTTCGGCGACCCGGAGGGCGGCACCTCGCTGTGGTGCCTGGCCGTGGATCCGCAGAGCCGGGTCGGCGGGGTGGGCGAGGCGCTGACCCGGGCCCTCGCCGACGTCTACCGCGAGCGCGGCCGGGCCTACATCGACCTCTCGGTGCTGCACGACAACCGGCGGGCGATCCGGCTGTACGAGCGGATCGGCTTCACCCGTGTCCCGGTGCTGTCGGTCAAGCGCAAGAACGGCATCAACGAGCCGCTGTTCGTCGGGCCGGCCTCGCCGGACTACCGGCGGCTGAACCCGTACGCCCGGATCATCGCCGACGCGGCCCGCCGCCGCGGCATCGACGTCGAGGTGCGCGATGCCGAGTGGGGCGAGCTGCGGCTGAGCCACGGCGGCCGCAGCATCTCCACCCGCGAGTCGCTCAGCGAGCTCACGACGGCGGTCGCGATGAGCCGCTGCGACGACAAGCGCATCACCCGGCGCGTGCTGGAGGCAGCCGGCCTGCGCGTCCCGCGCGGCCGGACGGCGACCACCCCGGAGCAGGACGCGACGTTTCTCGGCGAGGTCGGCGAGGTCGTCGTCAAGCCGGCCCGCGGCGAGCAGGGGCGGGGCATCACGGTCGGTGTCCGCGACCCGCAGGCGCTGGTCAAGGCGGTCGAGGAGGCCCGGCGGCACTGCCCGGACGTGCTGATGGAGGAGCTCTGCCAGGGCGAGGACCTGCGTGTCCTGGTCATCGACCACCAGGTGGTCGCGGCTGCGGTGCGCATTCCGGCGACCGTGCTCGGCGACGGCGTCTCGACCGTGCGCCAGCTGGTCCAGGCACACAGCCGCCGGCGGGAGGCGGCGACCGGCGGGGAGTCGCGGATCCCGATGGACGACGGCACCGCCGACACGGTGCGCGCCGCCGGCCTGGACCTCGACGACGTGCTGCCCGAGGGCGTCGAGCTGCGGGTGCGGCGCACCGCCAACCTGCACACCGGTGGCACCATCCACGACGTGACCGCCGACCTGCACCCTGACCTCGCCGCCGCCTGCACCCGGGCGAGCCGCGCCCTGGACATCCCGGTGACCGGCCTGGACCTGCTGGTGCCCGACGTCTCGGGCACCGCCCATGTCTTCATCGAGGCCAACGAGCGGCCGGGGCTGGCCAACCACGAGCCTCAGCCGGTGGCCGACCGCTTCGTCGACCTGCTGTTCCCTGCGACCGCGTGAGCGCGCCGCAGCAGCCGGAGGTCCAGCGCCTGGCGATCGACATGGACTACGTGCAGGAGGTCCTGATCGACCTGTTGCGCACGCCCAGCCCGACCGGCCGGACGGACGCCGTCGTGCAGTACGTCGGCGAGCGCATGCACGACCTCGGCCTCGACCTGCAGGTGACGCGGCGCGGCCTGCTCAACGCCACCCTGGCCGGGCGCCGGACCCGGCCCGACCGGGCCGTCGTCGTCCACGCCGACACGATCGGCTGCATGGTCGAGCGGGTGAAGGAGAACGGCCGGCTGCAGGTCATCCCGCTGGGCACCCACAGCGCGCGGTTCGCCGAGGGCGCCAACGTGCTCATCTACACCGACTCCGGCCAGGAGTGCCTCACCGGCACGGTGCTGCCGCTCAAGGCCAGCGGCCACAACTACGGCGACGAGGTCGACACCCAGGGCGTCGGCTGGCCGCTCGTCGAGGTCCGCATCGACGAGCCGGTCTCCACCGCCGAGCAGACGGCGGCCCTGGGCATCCAGGTCGGGGACTTCGTCGCGCTCGAGGCCCACCCCGTCATCACGCCGCGGGGCTACGTCAAGAGCCGGCACCTGGATGACAAGGCCGGCATCGCCGCGGCGCTGGGCGCCTTCAAGGCGCTGCGCGACGCGGACATCACGCCGCTCGTCAGCGCGCACCTGCTCGTGACCATCGCGGAGGAGGTCGGGCACGGCGCGACCCACGGCCTGGACACCGACGTGGCCGAGATGGTCGCCGTCGACAACGCCGTGGTCGCCCCGCTGCAGCAGTCCCGCGAGGACGCGGCCAACATCGCGATGCTGGACTCGACCGGCCCGTTCGACTACCACTTCAGCCGCCGGCTGATCGCGCTGTGCGACGAGCACCAGATCCCGTACGCCCGGGACACCTTCCGCCACTACCGCTCCGACGCGGCGAGCGCGGTCGAGGCGGGCCTGGAGATCCGCACCGCCCTGGTGGGCTTCGGCGTCGACTCGAGCCACGGGCACGAGCGCACCCACCTGGACAGCATCCGGGCGGTGGCGGAGCTGCTCGCGGTCTACCTGCAGACCGATCTGACGTTCCCGGAGTGGGACGAGCACGAGCGCGGGCCGCTCACCGACTTCCCGAGCCGCAGCGTCCAGCCGACCGAGTTCGAGGAGCGGCGCGACCGGCGGTCGACCGACCAGCCGGAGCCCGACGGGGCTCCTCGCGGGCGGCGGGCCGGGGACTAGCGTCGCGCCATGACCTTCTCCCTGGTCGGCCGCAGCGCCGACGGCGCCAGCTGGGGCGTGGCCGTGGCCAGCAAGTTCCTCGCCGCCGGGGCGGTCGTGCCGGCGGCGCGGGCCGGTCTGGGCGCGATCGCGACCCAGTCCTTTGTCAACCTGCGCTACGTCCCCGCCGGGTTCGCGCTGCTCGAGCAGGGCCGGTCCGCCGAGGAGGTCCTGGCCACGATCACCGGGGACGACGACAGGCGGCAGGCCCGGCAGGTCGGGCTGGTCGACGCCTCGGGCCGGGGGGCCGCCTTCACCGGCAGCGAGTGCATCTCCTGGGCCGGCCACCGGACCGGGCCGGGCTACGCGGCGCAGGGCAACTGCCTGGCCGGGCCCGAGGTCGTCGAGGCGATGGAGCAGGCCTTCCTCGCCGACCCCGACGCCCCGCTGGCCCGGCGGTTGCTGGCCGGCTTGCGTGCCGGCGACGAGGCCGGCGGCGACCGGCGCGGCCGGCAGAGTGCCGGGCTGCTCGTCGTGTCGCCGGGCGGCGGCTACGACGGGGGCAGCGACGTCCTGGTCGACCTGCGGGTGGACGACTCCCCCGCCCCGGTCGGCGAGCTGGACCGGCTGCTGGGCCTGCACGAGCTGTACTTCGGCCGGCCCGATCCGGCCACGCTGGTGCCCCTGGCCGGCGAGGTCGCCGGCGAGGTGCGCCGCCGGCTGGGCGACCTCGGCTACGCCGGGGACGATCTCGACGCGGTGCTGTTCGACTGGATGGGCTGGGAGAACTACGAGGAGCGGCACGTGCCCGGCAGCATCGACCCGGTCGTGCTGGCGGCACTGCGCACCGTCGCCCCGTGAGCGTGCTGGCGATCGACGTCGGCACGACCGGCGTCACCGCCCTGGTGGTCGGCGAGAACGGCGCCGTGCTGTCCCGCGGCTACCAGGAGTTTCCCCAGCACTTCCCGCAGCCCGGCTGGGTGGAGCACGAGCCGGAGGAGATCTGGCAGGCGGTGCTGGCTTCGTGCCGGCAGGCCCTCGACGGCCAGACCGTCACCTGCGTCGGGCTGACCAACCAGCGCGAGACCGCGGTGCTGTGGGACCGGCGCACGCTCGCCGCGCCTCGCCGGGCCGTGGTGTGGCAGGACCGCCGCACCGCCGGCATCTGCGACCGGCTGCGCGAGGAGGGGCACGAGCCGCGGGTCGCGGAGCTGACCGGCCTGCGCCTGGACCCCTACTTCACCGCCACCAAGCTCACCTGGCTGGCCGAGCACGACCCGCGGTCCTGGCACGGCGTGCTCGCGGGCAGCACCGCCGTCGGCACGGTCGATGCGTACGTCATCGCCCGCCTGACCGGCGGCGCGCGCCACGTCACCGACGCGAGCAACGCGAGCCGCACGCTGCTGTTCGACCTGCGTACCGGGGCCTGGAGCGAGGAGCTGTGCGAGCTGTTCGGCGTGCCGCTGGCCGCGCTGCCCGAGGTCGTCCCGAGCTGGGGCGAGGTGGGCCGCACCGATCCGGGGGCGTTCCTCGGGCTCGACCTGCCGGTCGCGGGCGTGGCCGGCGACCAGCAGGCCGCGCTGTTCGGCCAGGGCTGCTACGACCCGGGCCGCAGCAAGTGCACCTACGGCACCGGCTCGTTCGTGCTGGTCAACACCGGGACGACGCCGGTGCTGTCGGAGCGGCTGCTCACCACGGTGGCCTGGATGGGCCCCGACGGCGCCCTGACGTACGCCCTGGAAGGCTCGATCTTCGTGACCGGCGCGGCCGTGCAGTGGCTGCGCGACGGGCTGCAGGTCATCGGCGACGCCCAGGAGGTCGAGGCGCTCGCGCGGCAGGTCCCGGACAGCGGCGGCGTCGTGTTCGTCCCCGCCCTCACGGGCCTCGGGGCCCCGCACTGGGACCCCGGCGCCCGCGGCACCGTCCTCGGCATCACCCGCGGCACCACCCGCGCCCACCTGGCCCGGGCGACCCTCGACGCGATCGCCTTCGAGGTGCGCGATGTCGTCGACGCCATGACCGGGGAGGCCGGCGTCGAGGTGCCGGTGCTGCAGGTGGACGGCGGGGCGTCGGCGAACGGGCTGCTCTGCCAGACGCAGGCCGACCAGCTCGGCGTGCCCGTGCAGCGGCCGGAGGTGCTGGAGACCACCGCGCTCGGCGCCGCGTTCCTCGCCGGGCTCGGCACCGGCGTGTGGTCCTCGTGCGAGGAGCTCGCCGACACCTGGCGCCTGGACGCCCGCTTCGACCCCACCCGCGGGGTCCGCGACGACGGCAGCCACGCCCGCTGGCAGCGCGGCGTCGAACGGGCCCGAGGCTGGGAGGGGTGAGCCGCCCCTCGGCCGCGGAGGTCCTCGCGCGGGTGCTGGACGCCGGCACCTTCGTGCCCTGGCCCGGCCCGAGCGACCCCCCGCACACGTCGCCCGCCTACGCCGCC
>JAOPWI010000060.1 GCA_025965755.1 Frankiales bacterium
CGGGACCTCGAGCTGGCCCGGCCCGGCCGTGGGCGCCGGCACCGGCACCGGCACGGGTGACAGCCCGACGCCTGCCCAGGCCGCGCCGACCAGCAGGGAGCCGGTGAGGCCGGCGAGCAGGGTGGAGCGGACGAGCGGGTGCATGCAGGACTCCGGCGCGGGAGGGGCGTGGTGCTCCTGCGTTTCGACGTCCGCCGCGCGATCCCTGCCGGTGGCACGATGCCCTGATGCAGCACGAGGTCCGCCCCGCCGACGCGCTGCTGCGCGTGCCGAGCGACCCCGGAGCGCGTTGATGCTGCGCGTGGCCGGCCCGGACCACACCCTGCCCGGCCGGGACGCCGTGCGCGCGACGCAGGTGCCCGTCCCGACCCTGGCCTCGCGCCGCGTCCTGCGCCGCACCGCCGGCGTCGCGCTGCGCCTGGGCATCGCCGTCGCGCTGTACCTGCTCTACGCCTACGCCCGCGACCTGCACGGCGCGACGGGCGGCCCGCAGGCGTACGACGCGGCCGTCGCCCACGCCCGCCACGTCGTGGCGCTGCAGGACGCCCTGGGGATTCCCGCCGAGCGCGACCTGCAGGAGCCGTTCCTGGGCTCGGACCTGCTGGTGCGGGCGAGCGGGGCGTTCTACGGCAGCGCCCACTTCCTGGTCACCGTCGGCACGCTGCTCTGGCTGGCGCTGCGCCGCCCGAAGCACTTCGACCGCTGGTTCGCGGTGCTGGCGGTGACGACCTTCACGGCCGTCCTGTGCTTCGTGCTGCTGCCGATGGCGCCACCCCGGCTGATGCCGCCGGGCGAGGCCACCGTCGACACGCTCGCCGTCGTCGGCGGCCTGGTGTCCTACGACCACGGGGTGCTGGAGCGCATCAGCGACCCGTTCGCGGCCATGCCCAGCCTGCACCTGGCCTGGGCCGCGTGGTGCGCCCTGGCGCTGCGCAGCTCCGGCGCGCTGCGGGTCCGGCGCGCCGGCCTGTGGCTGTCGCTGCACCCGGCGCTCACCGTGCTGACGGTGATCGTGACGGGCAACCACTGGCTGCTCGACCTCGCGGCCGGGGCCGCGCTCGTCCTGCTCGTCGCCTGGGCGCTGCCCTCAGGGCAGGCGGCCGGGAACCGAGGCCGGGTCGAAGCCGTAGGGCAGCTCCAGCCGGTGCGCCCGCATGAGGTCGGCGTCGCCCAGCAGGGCGCCGGTTGACCCGTCCGCGACCACCCGGCCGGTGTCCAGCACGACCGAGCGGGAGCACAGCTCGAGGGCGTACGGCAGGTCGTGGGTGACCATGAGCACCGTGAGGTCGAGCCCGACGAGGATGTCGGCGAGCTCACGCCGGCTGGCCGGGTCGAGGTTGGACGACGGCTCGTCGAGCACCAGGATCGACGGCCACATGGCGAGCACCGTGGCGACGGCGACGCGCCGGCGCTGGCCGAAGGACAGGTGGTGCGGCGCCCGGTCGGCCGCGTCGGCCATGCCGACCTGCTCGAGCGCCTCGGCCACCCGGGCGTCCACCTCGTCGGGCGACAGCCCGAGGTTGGCCGGACCGAAGGCGACGTCCTCGCGCACCGTCGGCATGAACAGCTGGTCGTCGGGGTCCTGGAAGACGATGCCGACCCGGCGGCGCACCTCCTGCAGGTGCTCGCGCTCGACCGGCAGGCCGTCGACGTGGACGGTGCCGGTGGTCGGCGTGAGGATGCCGTTCAGGTGCAGAACCAGGGTGGTCTTGCCGGCGCCGTTGGGCCCGAGCAGCGCGACCCGCTCGCCGGTCTGGACGACCAGGTCGACGCCGTGCAGCGCCGGCGACCCGTCCGGGTAGCGGTGGGTGACGCCGGCGAGCGACAGCGCGGCGGTCATGCCAGCACCGCCGTCACCGCGACCAGGCCGGCCGACGCGGGCAGGGCCAGGGCAGCAGCCCAGGAGCCGGCGGTCGGAGCGGCGCGGCGCAGCACCGGCATGGTTCCGTTGAAGCCGCGCGAGCGCATGGCCAGGTGGACCCGCTCGCCCCGCTCGTACGACCGCAGGAACAGCGCCCCCAGCGAGGCGGACAGGACCGGCCAGGCTCGGAGCCCGGTCGCGGTGAAGCCGCGGGACTCGCGGGCGACCTTCATGCGGGCCATCTCGGCGGCCAGCACGTCGGCGTAGCGGACCATGAACGACGCGATCAGCACGAGCTGGCGCGGCAGGCGCAGCCGCTCGAGGCCGTGCAGCAGGTCGCGGATCGTCGTGGTGGACGCCAGCACGATGCTGGCGATGACGCCGAGGGTGGCCTTGGCCAGCAGGTTCCAGGCGCCGAGCAGGCCCGACTGGGACAGCGACAGCCCGAGCACGTCGACGCGGTCGCCGCGGGCCACGAGCGGCAGCAGCAGGGCGAAGACGACGAACGGCACCTCGACCACCATGCGGCGCAGCACCAGCCGCGGGGACAGCCGGGCGGTGAGCACCACGCCGAGCAGCAGCAGGGCGTACGCACCGAAGGCCCAGAACGACCGGGCCGGGGTGCTGACGACGACGAGGCCGAACAGCACGACAGCGGCGATCTTGCACTGCGCCGGCAGGCGGTGCAGCAGGCTCTCGCGCGGGACGTAGAGGGCGTGCGCGTGCCCCGCGCCCACGGCTAGACCCGGCTCGCGGGGCGGCGGCGGCCCAGCCGCGCGACACCCCAGAACAGCAGCGTGCCGACGACCAGCACCAGCGCGACGCCGATCACTCCGGCGAGCCCGCCCGCCAGGCGCGGGTCGTCGATGCCGCGCACGGCGTAGTCGGCCAGAAAGAGGTCGCCGAACGCGTGCTCGTCAGCGGAGGTCAGGAAGCCCTGATCGCCGGCGACCTTCTCCAGCCCGTCCGGCTCGCTGCTGGCGTAGCCGCTGACGAACCCGGCGAGCACGAAGGCGAGCAGCACGCCGGCGACCAGCAGGCCGCGGGCCGACCGGGAGCGCGTCGGGACCGGGGCGGTCACGGCCGGGCCGCCGGAACCGCGGGAACGACCGGAGCCGGTGCAGAGCGGGCGCTCTCCCGGCGCAGCAGGCCGCGAGCCCCGTGGACCAGGTCGGGGCGGCTGCGCAGGACCAGGCCGACGGTGAGGAAGGTGATGGTCGCCTCGCCGAGCCCGATGAGCACGTGCACGCCGACCATGGCGGCCAGAACGGCGCGCAGCGACAGGTCCTCGACGGTGCCTCCGATGGCGAACTGGAGCACGAAGCCGGCCGCCGCGATCGGGACGGACAGGCCGGCGGCGACGGCGGCCGCGACGGGCACCGAGGTGCGGCGCTGCGGCAGCAGGCGCAGCACGACGCGGAAGATCAGGTAGCCGCCGAGCGCCCCGAGCAGCGACATGTTCGTGACGTTGAGCCCCAGCGCGGTGATGCCGCCGTCGGCGAAGAACAGCCCCTGAAGCAGGAGCACGACGGCCAGGCAGGTCGCCCCGATCCACGGTCCGACCAGCACCGCGGCGAGCACGCCGCCGAGCAGGTGGCCGCTGGTCCCGGCGGCGACCGGGAAGTTGAGCATCTGGGCGGCGAAGACGAAGGCGGCGGTCAGCCCGGCGAGCGGGGCGGCGCGGTCGTCCAGCTCCGCGCTGCCGCGACGCAGGCAGTAGCCGATGCCGGCCGCCGCCACGACGCCGAAGGCGACCGACGTCGGCGCGTCGATGAACCCGTCGGGGATGTGCATGTCCGGTCCCGCCTGCTCCGTCTACCTGCGACTCATTCGCAGGTAGTTGCTGGTGGCAACCTAGGACAGGACCGCTGCGGCCGCCATCGGAAGGGCTGCGCGCCAGCCGGCTGGAGGCTGACCGCCCGGTAATCTGCCGGCTCCGCGGGCCGCTCCCTGGCGACCCGCATCGCCCAGGACGGAGGTCTCGTGCCGAGCACGGCGGACCGCACGCTGGCGGCCCTCCGGTCCCTGCTGCGGGCCTCGCACCTCGCCGGCCCGGACGACCTGCCCGGCCTCGTGTCGGACGCGGGCACCGAGCTCGGGGCCGTGCGGACCGTGCTCTACCTGGTCGGCTACGACCAGGCGCAGCTGGTCCCGCTGTCGGACGAGCCGGACATCCAGGCCGTCCCGGTCGACGGCACCCTCGCCGGCCTGGCGTTCAGCGACGTCGTGCAGCACGTGACCAGCGACGACGGCCCGGTGCTCTGGACGCCCCTGCTCAACGGCACCGAGCGCCTCGGCGTGGTGCAGATCACCTTCCCCGGCGGCGTCCTGCTCGACGACGAGCTGCGGGCCGCCTGCCTGGACGTCGTGACGCTGATGGCCGAGCTGATCGTCACCCGATCGCAGTACGGCGACCGCGTCGAGCGCGCCCGCCGCGAGGGCGGCATGACCGTCCCGGCGGAGCTGCAGTGGCGCCTGCTCCCGCCCCTGACCTTCGTGTCCCGCCGGGTGGCGCTGGCCGGCGTGGTCGCTCCGGCCGAGCAGGTGGCCGGGGACTCCTTCGACTACGCGCTCAACGGTGACGTCGCGCACGTCGCGCTGCTGGACGCCATGGGCCACGGCCTGGAGGCCACCCTGCTGGCGGCGGTCGCCATCAGCTCGCTGCGCAACGCCCGCCGGTCCGGCGCCGACCTGCTGACCACCGTGCGCCGGATGGACGCCGACATCGCCGCGCAGTTCGGCCCCGACCGGTTCGTCACCGGCGTGGTCGGCGAGCTCGACGTCAGCACCGGCTGGTGGCGCTGGCTGTCCTGCGGCCACCCGCCGGCCCTGCTGGTGCGCGCCGGTCGCGTGGTCAAGGTCCTCGACGAGGTCGTCGCCGCTCCCCTGGGCCTGGAGCTGCTCGACCGCGAGCTGGCGCTCGGCTCGGAGCGGCTGGAGCCCGGCGACCGCCTGGTGCTCTACACCGACGGCGTCGTGGAGGCGCGCGACGCCGCCGGGGAGTTCTTCGGCACCGAGCGGCTGGTGGAGCTGGTGGCCCGCCAGGCCGCGTCCGGGCGGCCGACCGCCGAGACGCTGCGCCGGCTCAACCACGCGATCCTGGCCCACCAGGAGGGCCGCCTGCAGGACGACGCGACGACGGTGCTCATCGAGTGGCTCACCGAGGAGCCGGACCACAGCCTGCCGTAGGCGTCAGGCCGGCCCGTCGACGAGCTGGAGGGTCGAGACCCACAGCGCGGTGAGCACGTCCGCAGCCTGCTCCGGCGCGAGCGGCGGGTCGCTCGGGTCCACCACGTAGGTCAGGTAGCAGAACCGGTCGGTCATGGCGGCCAGCGCCCGGGCCACCAGCCCCGGGTCGGCCGGGGCGCGCAGCAGGCCGGCCGCGTCGCCCGCGGCGATCTGCCCGGCGAGCTGGCCCTCGATCAACCGGGTCAGCGTGCGGCGCACCTCGGCGAACTCCGGGTCGGTCTGGGTGACCTCCTCCCACACCTTGGAGAAGCCGGCCGTGCCGGCGTAGGCCCGCGCGTAGCCACGCAGCAGGCGTCGCAGGCCGGGGCGCCCGTCGTGGACGTCCCACGCCAGGCCGGCCTCGTCGTCCAGCAGCCGGCCGGCGTAGCTCGTGACCAGCGCGTTGATGACGTCGCTGCGGTCCCGGAAGTACTGGTAGAAGGTGCCGAGGCTGACCTGCGCCCGGTCACTGATCATCGCGATGGTGGACGCCTGGTAGCCGTGCTCGGCGAACACCTCGCCGGCCGCGTCGAGCAGCCGCTGCCGGGTCCGGGCGCCGCGGGCGCCGATCGGGACGTCCTTGCCGTCCTCGCGCCGCCGAGGGCCCAGGCCGCTCTCCCGCAGCGCCTCCAGCACCGACGCCGCCGCGGCCGACGAGGCGCCCCGGCTGGTCGGCTCGTGCGGCATGTCGCGGAGTGTAGGCAGCTTCCGGGTGCCCGGCTTGCCCCCGTACCTCCGTTGACGGGGTGTGAGCTAGGTCATACCGTCCGGCTCACCTGATGCTGATCTCAGGCTCAGGGCCGCGCCGCCCCGGCGCCCGACTGCGAGGTCTCCCGTGCTTCCGCTCAGCTCCCGCGCCCTTTCCGGTGGCCCGACCGAGCCGCTCCAGACCCGCAGTCTGGTGCTGGGCATGGTCCTCGCCCTGCTCTGCGCCGGTGTCGGCTACGCCGCTCGCGGGGAGACGGACGGGGCGCTGTCCACCGCCGCAGG
>JAOPWI010000410.1 GCA_025965755.1 Frankiales bacterium
GTCCTGGCCGGCCTGGGAGGCGCTGCGGGCCGGCCCGGTGCACCTGCGCGACGCCGGCTCGCCGCAGGTCCCCTTCCTCGTCGATGCCGGCGTTGACGTGCGGCCGCTGCCCGGCGACGACGGCGACCGCGCGCTGGCCCAGCGGCTGCATGACCGTGCCCTGGCCGGCGAGCGGGTCTGCTGGCTGGCCGACGCGGACGCGGACGCCGACCTCGTCCGGGCGCTCGGGGACCGGGTGGCGCGCGACCGCACGGTGGCGCTCGAGGTGGTCTACGGCGCGTACGACCCGCCCGGGGCCCGGCTGCTCGACGTGGTCGCGGTGATGGACCGGCTGCGCAGCCCGGGCGGGTGCCCGTGGGACGCCGCGCAGACGCACCGGTCGCTCGCCCCGTACCTGATCGAGGAGGCCTACGAGGCCTATCAGGCGCTCGAGGACGACGACCCGGTCGCGCTGCGCGAGGAGCTCGGCGACGTCCTGCTGCAGGTCGCCTTCCACGCCCGGCTGGCTCAGGAGCTGCCCGAGCCGTGGACCATCGACGACCTGGCCGGCGACCTCGTCGCCAAGCTGGTGCGCCGCCACCCGCACGTGTTCGCCGGTGGCTCGGCGGATGACCTCGAGGGCAGCTGGGACGCGCTGAAGGCGGCCGAGAAGGGGCGCACGTCGGTGACGGAGGGCGTGCCGCTCAGCCAGCCGGCGCTGGCGCTCGCCGCCAAGCTGCAGAAGCGGGCGGGCCGGATCGGCGCGCCGGTCCCCTCCTACGACGGGCTGGGCGGGGACCTCTGGGAGGCCGTACGGGCGTGCCGCGCGGCCGGCGAGGACCCCGAGGCGGTGCTGCGGGCGGTCGCCCGGACCTACCGCGACCGGTTGGCGCAGGTCGAGCGGGAGGTCCTGCGCGAGGGCGGCGACCCCGCGGCGCTGACCCCGCAGCAGTGGTCCGCCCGCTGGTGAACCGTTCGTGGTGTGCTCCGCGGGTGCCCCTGCCTCGCGCCCTGCTGCTGACCGCCTCGCTCGTGCTGCTCGCTGCCTGTGGCGACCAGGCCTCGCCCGGCGTGGCCGCCACTCAGGCGCCCCCGGCGTCGTCGTCGACGCTGCCGGCCTCGCCCACCGCCGCGGTGGCCGAGCCGCTGGAGGTCGTGCTGCGCGCCGACGGCCTCGAGGTGGGCGTGGGGCCCACCGCCCAGCGGCTGACGTTCGGCACGACGCCCGCGGACGACGTGACCACGGCGCTGCAGGAGGCCCTGGGCGGCGCCGGCGAGGCGGCCGACCTTCCGGACTGCGGGCAGGGCCCGCGCAGCGCGGTGAAGGTCGAGGGGCTGAGCGTGCTGTTCGACGGTGCCAGGTTCGTCGGCTGGACCGACGAGGGCTCGCCGGAGCGCAACTCCACGACACCTGAGGGGCTGGGCATCCAGAGCACGCTGGCCGACCTGCGGTCGGTCCTGCCGGACCTGCAGGTGGACACCACCACCCTCGGCGTCGAGTGGGCCGCGCCCGGCGACGGCGGCCTGTCCGGCCTGCTGGAGGGGACGGCCGCGACCAGCCGCGTCACCCAGCTGTCCGCGGGGGAGACCTGCTTCATGCGGTGAGCGCGCTGGTCGGCGCCGTCACGCTGCGGGCCTCACGCTCCGGGCCTCACGCTCCGGGCGCTGGCCGCTGACCGGCGGCCCGCTGACCACCCTGCTCGCCGCCCCGCTGGCCGCCCTGCTGACTGCCCGCAGGCGCGCGACGCCGGCCGGTGGTCCAGCCGCCCGCCCGCCTGGGCCGACGCTCAGTCGACCAGCGCCAGCACGCCGCGGACCGCGACCACGGTCACGAACAGCACCACGGCCGGCAGCCAGGTGATCCGCGACTGCGGTCGGAAGCGGTACGCCACGGCGGCGACCAGCGCGAGCAGCACGAGCAGCCGGAGTGTCACAGCCCGAGGCTAGGGTCCCCGCGTGGACAGCGACGGGACGCGGACCTGGCGGCAGCTGGCCGAGGACACCGTCGATGACCTGCTCCGGCTCTGGCCCGAGGACGCCACCTCTCTGGGCGACCACAGCCACGACGCCCGGCTCGAGGACCTGAGCCAGACCGGCCGGGCCGAGCAGCGGCGGGTGCTGAGCGCCCGGCGCGACCAGCTGGACGACCTCGACCGCGAGGCGCTCGACGTCGACGACGCGGTCGACGCCGAGATGCTGACCGCCGCGCTGGACCGCCGGCTGTTCGGGATCGACGTGCTGCGCGAGCCGACCTGGAACCCGCTCGTCTGGCTGCCCGGTGAGGCCCTGCACCCGCTGCTCGCCCGCGACGTGCTGCCTGCGGCCGAGCGGCTGCGGTCGATCGCGGCCCGCCTGGAGCAGGTTCCCGACCGGCTGGCCCAGGCCGAGCGCGCCCTGACCGGGATGCCCCGCGTGCACGTCGACACCGCCGTGCAGCAGGCCGCCGGCGTGCTGGGGCTGGTCCGCGGCGAGGTCTCGAGGCTGCTGAGCCAGGAGCCGGGCCTGGAGCCGGAGGTCCGCCCCGCCCAGCAGGCCGCGGCGACGGCGATCGAGCGCTACGCGCGCTGGTTGCGCGCCCAGCCGGCCGAGGGTGATCCGCGGCTGGGAGCGGAGGTCTTCGCCGCCAAGCTGCACCTGGTGCTCGACGCCGGGCTGCCCGGCGGCGACGTCGTGCGCGCCGCCTGGGACAACCTGGAGGCGGTCACCGAGCAGCTGGAGCGGGTGGCCCGCGACTGGGTCGGGGACGTCGAGGACCCGGTGCGCACCGCGCTGGACCGGGTCGCGGCACAGGCCCCGGACGACGACTCGATCGTCGCGCTGGCCCGGCAGACCCTCGCGGAGACGACCGAGGTGGTCCGGCGCACCGGCCTGGCGACGGTGCCGGACGTGCTCTGCGAGGTGCAGGTCATGCCCGAGTTCCGCCGCGGCGTGGCCGTCGCCTACTGCGACGCGCCCGGCCCGCTGGAGCAGGGCGGCACGACGTTCTACGCGATCAGCCCGACGCCGGCGGGCTGGTCGCCGCAGCGGGTCGCGTCGTTCTACCGGGAGTACAACACCGCGATGCTCACCGAGCTGAGCGTGCACGAGGCGATGCCCGGGCACGTGCTGCAGCTCGCCCACGCCCGCCAGCACCGGTCGGCGACCCGCGTCCGCCGGGTGCTCTCGAGCGGCTCGTTCGTCGAGGGCTGGGCTGTCCACGCCGAGCGGCTCATGGTCCAGACCGGTCACGGCGGCGTCCCGGTCCAGCTCCAGCAGCTGAAGATGCAGCTGCGGATGACGATCAACGCGCTGCTCGACGCCGGCGTCCACACCGGCAGCCTGGAGGAGTCCGAGGGGCTCGCGCTCATGATCCGCCGCGGCTACCAGGAGGAGGGGGAGGCGGCCGGCAAGTGGACCCGCGCGCTGCTGACCAGCGCCCAGCTGTCCACCTACTTCGTCGGCTATCTCGAGCTGGCCCCGCTGCTGCAGGGGCGTGCGTCCTATGACGAGGTGCTCGCCCACGGCAGCCCGCCGCCGCGTCACCTGCAGACCCTGCTGGCCGACACCGGCCGCGCCTGACCGACCCCTGTCACGCGCGTGGGTACGCTCGCGGCCGTCCCCGCTCCCAGCGCACCAGGAGAACCGTGCCCTCCATCGAGGCCGTCGGCGCCCGCGAGATCCTCGACTCGCGCGGCAACCCCACCGTCGAGGTCGAGGTTCAGCTCGACGACGGGACGCTGGCTCGGGCCGCGGTCCCGAGCGGCGCGAGCACCGGCCAGTACGAGGCGGTCGAGCTGCGCGACGGCGACGGCGCCCGGTACGGCGGCAAGGGCGTGCGCCAGGCCGTCGACGCGGTGATCGAGACCATCGAGCCGGAGCTGCTCGGCTACGAGGCCAGCGAGCAGCGGCTCATCGACCAGGCGCTGATCGACCTGGACGGCACGCCCGACAAGAGCGTGCTGGGCGCCAACGCCATTCTCGGTGTCAGCCTCGCGGTCGCCCGGGCCAGCGCCGAGTCGACCGGCCTGCCGCTGTTCCGCTACCTGGGCGGGCCCAACGCCCACGTGCTGCCGGTGCCCATGCTCAACATCCTGAACGGCGGCGCGCACGCGGACACCAACGTCGACGTCCAGGAGTTCATGATCGCGCCGATCGGCGCGGCCACCTTCTCCGAGGCGCTGCGCTGGGGGGCCGAGACCTACCACGCGCTCAAGAGCGTGCTCAAGCAGCGCGGGCTGGCCACCAGCGTCGGCGACGAGGGCGGCTTCGCGCCGGACCTGCCCAGCAACCGGGACGCGCTCGACCTGATCCTCGAGGCCATCGGCAAGGTCGGCCTGACCCCGGGCCGGGACATCGCGCTGGCGCTGGACGTTGCCGCCAGCGAGTTCCACAGCGAGGCCGGCTACGCCTTCGAGGGCGCCACCAAGAGCAACCAGCAGATGGCCGACTACTACGAGGCGCTCGTCCGCGACTACCCGATGGTCTCCATCGAGGACCCGCTCGACGAGTCCGACTGGGACGGCTGGGTGGCCCTCACCGAGCGGCTCGGCAGCCGGGTGCAGCTGGTCGGCGACGACCTGTTCGTCACCAACCCGCAGCGCCTGGCCGACGGCATCTCCCGCGGCGCGGGCAACGCCCTGCTGGTCAAGGTCAACCAGATCGGCACCCTGACCGAGACCCTGGACGCCGTCGCGCTGGCTCACCGCAGCGGCTACCGCTGCATGATGAGCCACCGCTCCGGCGAGACCGAGGACACGACCATCGCCGACCTCGCCGTGGCCACCGACTGCGGTCAGATCAAGGCCGGCGCCCCGGCCCGCAGCGAGCGGGTCGCGAAGTACAACCAGCTGCTGCGCATCGAGGAGGAGCTGGACGAGGCCGGCCGCTATGCCGGGGCCGGCGCCTTCCCCCGCTTCGCGCCCGCCGGATAGCTCGTGCCGCTCTCCCGCCGCTCCCGCGCGGGCCGGACCCCCACCACCCGGGGGCTCGGCCGGCAGCGGGTCACCCGCGACTCCCTGCGGACCGCGTCGTCCACCGCGACCGGCCGTTTCACCACCCGCGCCGCCGTGCTGGCGCTGGTCCTGTGCGCGCTGGTGCTCACCGCGGCCGTGCCGGCTCGCGAGCTCCTGGCCCAGCGCAGCCAGATCAGCGCGCTCGAGTCCGGCCAGGTGGCGCAGCGCGAGCGGGTCGAGGCGCTCGAGGTCCAGCGCCGGCAGCTCCAGGACCCGGCCCACGTCCAGCGCCTGGCGCGTGAGCGGCTGCACTTCGTCATGCCGGGCGAGACGGCGTACGTCGTGCTGCGCCCGAGCGAGGCGCCGGCTGCCCAGGCGCAGGCCGCGGACGGCCCGGTGCGGGCCGAGGGTGCCGACGCGCCGTGGTGGTCGCAGCTGTACGGGAGCGTCCGCGCGGCCGACCGTCCGGGTGCGACGTGACCGACCTGGACCCGAGGGACCGCACCGCCGTCGGGCTGCAGCTGGGCCGGACGCCGCGGGCGATGCGCGCGGTCGCGCACCGCTGTCCGTGCGGCCTGCCGGACGTCGTCGAGACCGCTCCCCGGCTGGAGGACGGCTCGCCGTTCCCGACCCTGTACTACCTGACCTGTCCCAAGCTGGCCGCGCGCATCGGCACCCTGGAGTCCGACGGCGTCATGCGCGACATGACGGCCCGGCTGGGCGAGGACGCCGACCTGCGCGAGCGGTACGAGGCGGCCGCGGCCGACTACGTGTCCCGCCGCGACCAGCAGGAGGTGCTGGAGGGCGTGCCCGCCCAGGGCGGCATGCCGGTCCGGGTGAAGTGCCTGCACGTCCTGGTCGCCCACAGCCTGGCCGTCGGCGAGGGCGTCAACCCGTTCGGCGACGAGGCGCTCGGCATGCTGCCCGAGTGGTGGGCGGCCGGCCCCTGCGTGGACCCGGACGACCCGGACGCCCGCCCCGGCAAGCGGACCCGCTCGTGACCCGCGTCGCCGCCGTCGACTGCGGCACCAACTCCCTGCGGCTGCTGGTCGCCGACGTGCACGGCACCACCAAGGACGACCTGCACCGCGAGATGCGCGTCGTGCGGCTCGGCCAGGGCGTCGACCGCACCGGCGAGCTGGCGCCCGAGGCGCTGGCCCGGACGCGTGCGGCGCTGGAGTCCTACGCCGCGACCTGCCGGGCGCTCCAGGTGCAGGCGACCCGCATGGTCGCGACCAGCGCGACCCGCGACGCCAGCAACCGCTCGGTGTTCGTCGAGATGGTCCGCGAGGTTCTCGGCACCGATCCGGAGGTCGTCACGGGTGACCAGGAGGCGGCGCTGTCGTTCGACGGGGCGACCCGCGGCCTGACCGGTGTCGACACCCCGTACCTCGTGATGGACATCGGCGGCGGCTCCACCGAGCTGGTGCTGGGCGCCGAGCGGGTGGAGGCGGCCCGGTCGATGGACGTCGGCTGCGTTCGGCTCACCGAGCGGCACCTCGCCGACGACCCGCCCTCGCCCGCGCAGATCGCCGCCGCGGAGGCGGACGTCGACGCGGGCATCGCCTGGGCTCAGGAGGTCGTGCCGACCGCTGCGACCCGGACCGCGATCGGGCTGGCCGGGTCGGTCACCACGGTCGCCGCGCTGGCGCTGGGCCTGACGTCCTACGACGCCTCCACGATCCACCTCTCGCGCCTGTCGGCCGACCAGGTGCGGGAGGTGACCGCCCGGCTGCTGGCCATGACGCGCGAGCAGCGGGCGGCCCTGCCGGTCATGCACCCCGGCCGGGTCGACGTGATCGGCGCCGGCGCGCTGGTGCTGCGCCGGCTGGTCGACCGGCTGGAGCTGGCCGAGGTGCTGGTCAGCGAGGCGGACATCCTGGACGGCATCGCGTGGAGCGCGGCGGGGGGAGCGGCATGAGCAAGGCCGACTGGGTCAGCGCGGTGCGCCGGGTCGACAAGCCGTGGGGCCACGAGGAGCTGTTCGCGCTGGTCGACGGCAAGTTCTGCGGCAAGGCGATCCACGTCAACGCCGGCCACGCCCTGTCGCTGCAGTACCACGAGCGCAAGGAGGAGACCATCAGCGTGCAGTCCGGCCGGCTGCACGTGGAGGTCGGCCGGTCCGAGCACGACCTGGAGGAGTTCGACCTGGAGCCGGGGGAGAGCATCCACCTGCGGCCCGGCACCCGGCACCGCGTGACCGCCCTGGTCGACACCGTCATGCTCGAGGCCTCGACGACCGAGCTGGAGGACGTCGTGCGGCTCGAGGACCGGTACGGCCGGCAGGGCACGAGCGCGCCGTAGGACCCGTGCCCATCGCTCCCGGCTCCGGCCTGCCCACCGACCGCGCCAGCCGCTCCACCCCGGTCGCCCGGGACCGCGCGGCGGTCGAGCGCCTGGCCGGCAACGCGCCGACGCTGGCCCACCTGGACGGCCGGTCGTCGGTCTGCCGCGCCTGCCCGCGCCTGGTCACCTGGCGGGAGCAGGTCGCCGAGCACAAGCGGGCCTCGTTCGCGCAGGAGACCTACTGGGGCCGGCCGGTCACCGGCTGGGGGGTGGAGAAGCCGAAGGTCGTGGTGGTCGGGCTGGCCCCCGCCGCGCACGGTGGCAACCGCACCGGCCGCATCTTCACCGGCGACCGCAGCGGTGACTGGCTGATCGCCTCGCTGCACCGCAACGGCCTGGCCAGCCAGCCGACGTCGGTGCATGCGCGCGACGGCCTGGAGCTCGTCGACACCCGCATCACGCTGCCGGTGCGCTGCGCCCCGCCGGCCAACAAGCCCACGGTCGCCGAGCGGGACACCTGCAGCGCCTGGCTGGCCGCCGAGCTGCGGTTCCTGCTGCCCACCGCCCGCGCGGTCGTGGTGCTGGGCGGGTTCGGCTGGACGTCGCTGTGGCCGGCCCTGCGGGCTGCCGGTGCCGCGGTGCCGTCGCCGGTGCCGGCCTTCGGGCACGGCGTGCAGGTCGACCTGCCGGGCGGTCCCTCGGTGCTGGGCTGCTACCACGTGAGCCAGCAGAACACCTTCACCGGCCGGCTGACCGAGGCCATGCTCGACGACGTCTTCACCCGCGCCCGCCGGCTGGCCGGCCTGCTCTGAGGCCTGCCCTGGCCGGTCATCGGCACCCTGCGTAGAAACTTGATGCCCCGGGGTGACGAATTTGCGCCGGAAAGGTCCTGGGTCGCACCACTACGGGCGTGTCGTCCCGCTCGGCAGCAGGGCAAGATCCCCCTATCGTCTCGGGCACTACGCCGAACGGGTGACTCCCGCCTTCCCGGGCCGGGCGCCCGTCGTCGTGCACGGACGGTCTGCCGCTCCACGCGCGCAGCCGCGGGAAGGGGGCGTCATGCGCGGACACGCCTGGGGCTGAAACGCGCGGACCCCCGCGAACGACAACCCCTGCAAGGACCGACCCGAAAGGCAGGACCCGATGCGCGGACACGCCTGGGGCTGAGCAGCAACCCGGCCGACCCGGCCGACCCGACCGACCCGACCGACCCGACGACCTGAGGAGGACCCGATGCGCGGACACGCCTGGGGCTGAGCACGGATCTAGCGGTGGGCCTGCAGCCCCCGTCGCAACCAGGTGCGGATCTCCGCGACCGGCATGGGCCGGGCGTGCAGGAACCCCTGTGCCTCATCCACCCCGAGCCGGCGCAGCACGGCCAGCTGCGCCTCGTCCTGGACGCCCTCGGCCACGACCCGCAGGCCGAGAATGTGCGCGATGCTCACCACCGAGCTGACCACCGCCTGATCGGCCTGGTCCTCCACGAGGTCGGTCACGAACGCCTTGTCGATCTTGACCTCGGCCACCGGCAGGCCCTTGAGATAGGTCAGCGAGCTGTAGCCGGTCCCGAAGTCGTCGACCGACAGCCGCAGTCCCAGCGCCTGCAGCTCACCCATGCGCTCGCGCGCGAGCTCGGCGTCGGCGAGCAGCACCGACTCGGTGAGCTCCAGCGTGAGCAGCCCCGCCGCCACTCCGGTCAGGGCCAGCGTGGCGGCCACCTCGGTGACGAAGACCGGGTCGAGCACCGTGTCGGCACTGACGTTGACCGCCACCCCGACCCCGGGCGCGCGGTCCTGCCAGCCGCGGCACGCCGTCAGCGCCTGGCGCAGTGCGGTGCTGGTCAGCTGGCCCATCAGCCCGCTGGCCTCGGCCAGCGGAACGAACTCGTCCGGGCCGATCTGCCCGAGCGCCGGGTGTGACCACCGCGCCAGCGCCTCGACGCCGGTGACCCGGCCGGTGACGACGTCGCACTTGGGCTGAAAGGCCAGCCCGACCGAGCCGGTCGCGAGCGCCTCGCGCAGCGCGCTGACCACGGCCAGCCGGCGCTGGCCGCGCACCTCGTAGGCCGGCTCCCACAGGACCGGGCCGCCTCCGGCAGCGCGGGCACCGTTCATCGCGGTCTCGGCCCGGCGCAGCAGCGTCTCGGCCTCGCGCCCGTGGGCCGGCGCCTCGACGACACCGACGACCAGGCGGACGTGCGTGCTGACCGCGCCGAGCTGAGCGGGTCCCTCGACCCCGGTGCGCAGCCCGAGGCCGACCATCTCGGCGCCCGCCGAGGCCTGCGCGGCCGGCAGGGCGACGGCGAAGCGGCCGCCCCCGATGCGGCCCACGACGGCGCCGGGGGAGCAGGCGAGCAGCCGGCCGGCCACCTCCCGCAGCAGGTCGTCGCCCACCTGGTGGCCGAGGGTGTCGTTGACGTCCCGGAAGGACTCGACCGTGATCGCCGCGAGCACGATGCCGTCCGCGTGGGTGGCGAGCAGGTCGTTGACCTGCCGGGTCGTCGCCGCGAGGTTCGGCAGGCCGGTCATCGGGTCGGTCGTGGCCGCCCGGCCGAGGTCGGCCAGCAGCCGGCCGCGCTCCAGGGCGGTGCCCAGGGCCGCAGAGACCGCCTCGAGCAGGCGCAGATCCTGCATGTCGAAGCCGCGGGCCGTGCCGAGCCGGTCGGTGACCGTCAGCACGCCGAGCAGGCCG
>JAOPWI010000087.1 GCA_025965755.1 Frankiales bacterium
GCAGCGCCTGGCTCATGAGGCGGGCCTGGAGACCGACGTGGCTGTCGCCCATCTCGCCCTCGATCTCGGCGCGGGGCGACCGCGCGGCGAAAGCCACTACAGGTCGACCGGCACCGGCGCGATGACCTCGTCGTCGACCTGGGGACCGATCTTCAGCTTCTCCTTGATGCGCTTCTCGATCTCGTCCGCGAGGTCGGGGTTGTCGCGCAGGTAGGCTCGGGCGTTCTCCTTGCCCTGACCGAGCTGGTCGCCCTCGTAGGTGTACCAAGCGCCGGACTTGCGCACGATGCCGTGCTCCACGCCCATGTCGATGAGGGAGCCCTCACGGCTGATGCCGACGCCGTAGACGATGTCGAACTCGGCCTGCTTGAAAGGCGGCGCCATCTTGTTCTTGACGATCTTGGCGCGGGTGCGGTTGCCGATGGCCTCGGTGCCGTCCTTGAGCGTCTCGATGCGGCGGACGTCGATGCGGATGGAGGCGTAGAACTTCAGCGCCTTTCCGCCGGTCGTCGTCTCCGGCGAGCCGAACATGACGCCGATCTTCTCGCGGAGCTGGTTGATGAAGATGGCCGTCGTGTCGGTGCCGTGCAACGCACCGGTCATCTTGCGCAGCGCCTGGCTCATGAGGCGGGCCTGGAGACCGACGTGGCTGTCGCCCATCTCGCCCTCGATCTCGGCGCGGGGCACGAGGGCCGCCACGGAGTCGATGACGATGATGTCCAGGGCGCCGGAGCGCACCAGCATGTCGGCGATCTCCAGCGCCTGCTCCCCCGTGTCGGGCTGGGAGACCAGCAGCGCGTCGGTGTCGACGCCCAGCTTCTGCGCGTAGTCGGGGTCCAGGGCGTGCTCGGCGTCGATGAAGGCCGCGATGCCGCCGGCAGCCTGGGCGTTGGCCACCGCGTGCAGCGCGACCGTCGTCTTGCCGGAGGACTCCGGGCCGTAGATCTCCACGACGCGGCCGCGCGGCAGGCCGCCGATGCCCAGCGCGACGTCGAGAGCGATCGAGCCGGTCGGGATCACGTTGATGGGCGCCCGGATCTCGTCACCCAGACGCATCACCGAGCCCTTGCCGAAGTTCTTGTCGATCTGTGCGAGAGCCATCTCGAGGGCCTTCGCGCGGTCCGGTCCTGCCATGGGAAGTCCTTCGGGTCGTGGGCTGCGGTCCGATCTGCGGTGCACGCTAGGAGCGACCACCGACAGGAACAGACCGGCAGCCGGGACCTGTGGACACCCGGACAGGAGGAACCGTAGACCGAACACCTGTTCGAAGCCCAGCGACACGCCAGACTCGGTGCGCTACCTGTCTGCGGCGTCCACGTCGGTCGCCGCGCACACCGCGCGCCAGACGGCCTGAACGTCGTCGCCCTCGTCCAGGGCCTGCTGAACGGTCCGCCCGCCGAGCGGCGCCAGCACCATGTCGCGCGCGTAGGACTCGGCGTAGGCGGGCCCGAAGCGCCGCTCCATCCGCGACCAGAAGTCCGTCAACCGCACCCGGCCAGCCTAGGTCGGCCAGCGGGCGGCCTGCGTGACCCGGCTCAGCGCAGGTGGGCCGGCCCGCGGCCGGTCAGCCGCCGCGGCCCCGCCTCGGGGTCGGCCTCCGGCGGGAGCAGGCGCACGCCGGCGTGCAGCACGACCAGGCCGCTGCGCCCCACCAGCACCGGGTCCAGCAGCAACTCCGCGACGGCGGGCAGCTCCTCGCCCAGCCGGGACAGCCGGTGCAGCAGGTCCTCGAGCGCCTCGACGTCGGCTCGCGGCAGGCCGGTGCCGCCGAGCAGCAGCGCGCTGCCGCGCACGGCCCGGACCAGGTCCGAGGCGTCCTGGTCGGTGAGCGGAAGCGTGCGGGTGACCGGGTCGGTGAGCAGGTCGGCGGCGATGCCACCCAGGCGCAGGGACAGCAGCGGCCCGACGGCCGGGTCCTGGCGCAGCCGCACGACCGTCGAGACGCCGCTCGGCGCCATCGGCTGGACGAACACCTCGCCCGGCCCGATCGAGGCAGCCACCGACGCGTACGCCTCGCGCAGCACGTCAGGACTGTCGACGTCCAGGCGCACCGCGCCGACGTCCATGCGGCCCCGCCAGCGCTCGTCGGCGCTCTTGACGGCGACCGGGTAGCCCAGCTCCTCGGCGCCGGCGAGCGCCTCCTCCACCGTCGTGGCCGAGCGGGTCGGCCACACGGGCAGGCCGATGGCACCGAGCAGCGCGGCGGCAGCGGGCTGGGCAATCCACGCCCCGTCGTGCGGGTGGGCGTCCACGACGGCGCGGGCCGCGCCCAGGTCCACGCCGGTCAGCTCGGGCACCTCGCCCAGCGGACGGGCGCGCCAGGCGGCGTACGACGCGGCGCGCGACAGCGCGAGTGCGGCCGACTCGGGTGAGGCGTACGAGGGCACGGACCCGCGGCCCGGGCAGCCGGTCTCGTCCGGAGCGGACAGCCCCTCGGGCACCCCGTCGTGGCCCAGAAAGGACGACAGCACCGGGAGGTCGGTCTCCGCCGCCAGGCGCAGCAGCGCGGCGGCCAGCTGGTCGACCTCGGGATGCGGGGTGACCAGCGCGATGATCGCGTCGACCTCGCCGGAGCCGGCGACCAGGCGCAGCGCCGCCTCGAACCGGCCGGGCGCCGCGGTCGGGCCGAGGTCGACCGGGTTGGACACCTCGTCCGACCCGACCAGGGCGGACAGGTCGGCCTGCACGACGACCGGCAGCACCGGGACCTCGAGCCCGGCCGTCCGGCAGGCGTCGGTCGCGAGCGCCGCCAGGGCGCTGCTCGTGCCGACGATCCCCACCCGCCGCCCGGCGGGCAGCGGCTGCAGCGTGAGCAGCTGGGCGGCGTCGAACAGCTGGGCCAGCGTGTCGACCCGCACGACCCCCGCGGACAGGAACAGCGCGTCGACGGCGTCGTCCGTGGCACCGCGACCGCTCTTGAGCGCGACCACCGGCTTGCTCCGGCCGAGCACGCGGGCGATGCGGGCGAACTTGCGCGGGTTGCCGAACCCCTGCAGGTGAAGCACGACGACGTCGGTGCGCGGATCCTGCTGCCAGTACTGCAGGACGTCGTTGCCGGAGACGTCGGCCCGGTCGCCGATGGACACGAAGGTGGACAGCCCGACCGACCGGCGCGACGCCTCGGCCAGAAAGGTGCCCGCCAGCCCGCCGGACTGGCTGAACACCCCGACCCGCCCCTGCATCGGCTCACCGGCCGCGAAGGTGGCGTGCAGGCGCACCGACGGGTCGGTGTTGACGACGCCCATGGCGTTGGGGCCGATGAGGCGCATGCCCCCGTTGCGGGCCAGGCGCACCACCTCGGCCAGCCGCTCCCGACCGATCTCGCCGCCGTCGGCGAAGCCGCCGGACACCACGACCAGCCCGCGCACGCGCTTCTCCGCGCACGCCCGCACCACGTCGGCCACCTGCGGCGCCGGCACGGCGATGACCGCCAGGTCGAGGTCGTCCGGGACGTCGCGGACGTCGGCGTAGGCGCGGACGGAGGCGACGTGCGCGGCGCTCGGGTTGACCGGATAGACCGGCCCCTCGAAGCCGCGGGCCAGCAGCCCGCGGAAGACCTCGTGCCCGGCGCTGCCGCGCTCGCGCGACGCCCCGACCACCGCGACCGCCTTGGGGTGGAGCAGGCGGTGCACGCTGCGCGCCTCCGCCCGGTGCTCGCGCGCGCGGGCGATGTCCAGCGAGGTCTCGGTCTCGCTGATCGGGAAGACCAGCTCGACGTAGCCGTCGGCCATCGAGCGCTTGATCGTGAAGCCGACCGACTGGAAGACGCCCAGCATGCGGCGGTTGCTCGGCAGCACGTCGGCGACGAACCGCTCGACCCCGCGCTCGAGTGCCGCGCTGATGAGGTGCTCCAGGAGCAGGACGCCCAGGCCGCGACCCTGGTGGGCGTCCTCGACGACGACAGCGACCTCGGCATCCGCGGTGCCGGGCAGCCGGTCATAGCGCACGACGCCCACGATGTCGCCCCGCAGCATCGCCACGACGGCCGCGCGCTCGTCGTGGTCCACCGTGGTGAAGCGCTCGATGTCACGGGCCGGCAGCGTGCGCACCATCGTGAAGAAGCGGTTGTAGACCGTGTCCGGTGAGAGCCGGCTGTGGAACTCGCGAAGCAGGTCGGCGTCGGCCGGCACGATCGGCCGCAGGTGCACGGTCCCGCCGTCGGTGAGGACCGCGTCGGACTCCCAGTGGGCCGGGTAGTCCGGGGCCACGGGCATCGGCGGCTGCTCGCTCATCGCGCCATCCTGCCCCCCGCCGGTGAACACGGTCGTGACGGCCCGGGTGCGGCCGCCGGCCCGGTGGCCGCCCGGCTCGCGCGGCCGCCCGGCTCGCGTCGCCGCTCGAGCGGCGATCTGTCGGTCCCCCGGGAGACACTGGTGCGGTGACGGCGCTCGACAGGTTCTCCCCCGCGACCCGGGCGTGGTTCACGGGTGCCTTCGCCGCGCCGACTCCCGCGCAGGAGGGCGCGTGGGCGGCGATCTCGTCCGGCCGGGACACCCTCGTGGTCGCGCCGACCGGGTCCGGCAAGACGCTGTCGGCGTTCCTGTGGTCGCTCGACCGGCTGGCCGCCACGCCGCCGCCGGAGGAGCCGCGCCACCGCTGCCGCGTCCTGTACATCAGCCCGCTCAAGGCGCTCGCCGTCGACGTCGAGCGCAACCTGCGCAGCCCGCTGACCGGCATCCGGCAGGCCGCCCAGCGGCTCGACCTGCCGGTGCCCGACATCCGCGTGGGCATCCGCTCCGGTGACACCCCCGCCGACGAGCGGCGGGCCTTCAACAAGGTGCCGCCGGACGTCTTCATCACCACGCCCGAGTCGCTGTTCCTGGTGCTGACGAGCGCCGCGCGGGAGTCGCTGCGAGGCGTCGAGACGGTGATTCTCGACGAGGTGCACGCGGTCAGCGGCACCAAGCGCGGCGCCCACCTGGCGCTCTCGCTCGAGCGGCTGGACGCGCTGCTGGACACGCCGGCCCAGCGCATCGGCCTGTCCGCCACGGTGCGCCCGATCGACGAGGTCGCCCGCTTTCTCGGCGGCAGCCGCGAGGTCGTCGTCGTGCAGCCGCCATCGACCAAGACCATCGAGGTGGAGGTGGTCGTCCCGGTCGAGGACATGTCGGCCCTGGGCGAGTCGGCAGGGCCGGTGCGCGGTGGCAGCGCGGCCGGCGGGGAGCCGCGCGCATCCATCTGGCCGGCCGTCGAGGAGCGCATCGTCGACCTGGTCGAGAGCCACCGGGCGACGATCGTCTTCGTCAACTCCCGGCGGCTCGGCGAGCGGCTGACCTCCCGCCTCAACGAGATCGCGACCGAGCGGCGCTACGGAGTTGCCGAGGTCGAGCCCGTCGACCTGTCCCGGCCGGACGGCTCGGCAGGGGTCAAGCCGTTCGCGGCGTCGTTTCAGCGCGGTCCTGCCCAGCACCCCGGTCAGGGCGGCGTCGGCACGCCGGCCGCCTGGGGCAACGGCCTGCCGGCCGACGGCGAGGGCGCCGTCGTCATCGCTCGCGCCCACCACGGTTCGGTGTCCCGCGAGCAGCGCGCCCAGATCGAGGAGGCGCTCAAGGCGGGCCGCCTGCCCGCCGTGGTCGCGACGTCCTCGCTCGAGCTGGGCATCGACATGGGCGCCGTGGACCTGGTGGTGCAGGTCGAGTCACCGCCGAGCGTGGCCAGCGGACTGCAGCGGGTCGGGCGCGCCGGTCACCAGGTGGGCGCGATCAGCCGGGGCGTGATCCTGCCGAAGTACCGCGGCGACCTCGTGCAGTGCGCCGTGGTCGCCGAGCGCATGGTCGACGGCGGCATCGAGGCGACGACCTACCCGCGCAACCCGCTCGACGTGCTGGCCCAGCAGATCGTCGCGATGTGCGCGATGGAGTCCTGGGAGGTCGAGGAGCTCGCCAGCCTGGTGCGCCGCAGCGCGCCGTTCGCGACCCTGCCGCAGTCGGCGCTCGAGGCGACCCTCGACATGCTGTCGGGCCGCTATCCGAGCGACGACTTCGCCGAGCTGCGCCCGCGCATCACCTGGGACCGGGTGGCCGGCGTCCTGGCCGGCCGCCCCGGCGCGCAGCGGCTCGCGGTCACCAGCGGCGGCACGATCCCCGACCGCGGCATGTTCGGCGTGTTCCTGGTCGGCGAGAAGCAGTCCCGCGTCGGCGAGCTGGACGAGGAGATGGTCTACGAGTCGCGGGTGGGCGACGTCTTCCTGCTCGGCTCGTCGGCCTGGCGCATCGAGGACATCACGCACGACCGCGTGCTGGTCACGCCGGCGCCCGGGCAGCCGGGGCGGATGCCGTACTGGCACGGGGACGCCCCCGGCCGGCCGCTGGAGCTGGGGCGGGCGCTCGGCGCGTTCCTGCGCGAGATCTCCGCGCTGTCGGCGGACCAGGCGGGCGCCCGGCTCACCGCGGCCGGGCTGGACGCCTCCGCCTGCACCAACCTGCTCGGCTACCTGGCCGAGCAGCGGGAGGCCACCGGGACGCTGCCGGACGACCGCACGATCCTGGTCGAGCGCTTCCGCGACGAGCTCGGCGACTGGCGGCTGGCGATCCACTCGCCGTTCGGCGCGCAGGTCAACCAGCCGTGGGCGCTCGCGCTGTCCGCACGGCTCCGCGAGACCTACGGCGTGGACGTGCAGTCGATGCACTCCGACGACGGCATCGTGCTGCGCCTGCCGGAGACCGACGAGGCGCCGAGCGGGGC
>JAOPWI010000105.1 GCA_025965755.1 Frankiales bacterium
ACCCCGCGGCCGCCCTGCTGCACGGCCTGTACTGCGTGTGCAGCGCGGTCGCCTGGGACGCCCTGCGCGGCGACCGGGGGCTGGACCCCGAGGCGGCCGAGGCCGTGCTCGTGAGCGGCGTGACCGCCCTGTTCCGAGGAGCCGCATGACCACCACCGCCACCACGCCGACCACCCTCGGACGCCGGGCCGAGCAGGCCCTGGAGCGGCTGGGCGACGGCCCGAGCCTGTTCTTCGAGGGCACGTGGCACAGCGCGGGCGAGCTGGCCGGGCGGGCCCGCCGGGCCGCCGCGGGCCTGGCCGGGATCGGGGTGCGGCCGGGCGACCGGGTCGTGCTGTGCATGACCAACTGCCCGGAGGTCGGGATCGCCTACACCGCGCTGTGGCGCGCCGGCGCGGTGCCCACCCCGGTGCTGTTCCTGCTCACCGAGCCGGAGCTGCGCCACGTCCTCACGGACTCCGGCGCCCGCGCGGTCATCACCACGCCCGAGTGGCTGCCCAAGATCCAGGCCGCGGCTCCGCACCTGCCCGTCGTCGTGGTCGGCGGCGAGGCAGCCGCCCCCGGCACGGTCGCCTTCGCCGACCTCGAGTCCGGCGAGGAGCTGCCGCTGGTCGACCGGGACGTCGACGACATGGCCGCGCTGCTCTACACCGGCGGCACGACCGGCCGCAGCAAGGGCGTCGTCCTGACCCACGCATCCCTGGACACCGCGGGCGCGGCGGGCATGGCCGCGTCCTCCACGCCGGGCCGCGTGCGCGGCATCCTGCCCCTGCCGCTGGCCCACGCGTACGGCCTGATGGTGTCGGTGGCCGGGCTGCACTCGCCCGAGCGGGGGGCCTCGGTGCTCATGCGGTGGTTCGACCCGGCCGGCTTCCTCGACCTGGTGGAGGAGCACCGCGTGCAGACGGCGGCGCTGGTCCCGTCGATGATCCAGATGCTGCTGACCCAGCCGCTCGAGCAGCGGGACCTGTCCTGCCTGGAGCGCATCGGCAGCGGTGGCGCCCCGCTGTCGACCGACGTGGCGCTCGAGATCGAGCGGCGCATCCCGACGGCCGAGGTGCGCGAGGGCTACGGCTGCACCGAGACCAGCGCGCTGATCGCCACCCAGCCGCTCGAGGAGCGCAGGCTCGGCTCGGTCGGCAAGCCGATCCCGGCGATCGAGCTGCGCATCGAGGGCCCCGACGGCGCGCTGCTGCCGGCGGGCCAGGACGGCGAGATCGTCGTGCGCGGCCCGGTGCTCATGCAGGGCTACTGGCAGGCTCCGGAGGAGACCGCCAAGGCGGTCCGCGACGGCTGGTGGCACAGCGGCGACGTCGGCCACCTCGACGAGGACGGCTGGCTCTACGTCGTCGACCGGCTCAAGGACCTCATCATCCGCAACGGCTTCAACGTCTACCCGCGCGATGTGGAGGACGTCCTGCTCGCCCACCCCGACGTCACGTCGGCGGCGGTCGTCGGGCGGCCCGACCCCACGGTCGGCGAGGAGGTCATCGCCTTCGTCGCGCTGCACGCCGGCGCCACCGTGACCAGCGAGGAGCTGATCGCCTACACCCGGCAGCACCTGTCGGCCGCCAAGTACCCCCGCGAGGTGCGCATCGTGGACACCGTCCCGGTGACCAGCGTGTTCAAGACCGACCGCAAGGCGCTCCGCGCCCTGATCAAGGAGGAGTCCACGTGAGCAGCACCCCGACGACCATGCGCGCCGCCCGGTTCGACGCCGAGAGCGGCAAGCTCACGGTCCAGGACGTGCCGGTCCCCACGCCCGGGCCGACCCAGGTGCTGATCAAGGTCGAGGCCTGCGGCATCTGCCTGTCCGACGTGCACCTGCTCGAGGGCACGCTGCCCGGCCCGCTGCCGGTGGTCACGCCCGGCCACGAGGCCGCCGGCACCATCGCGGCGGTCGGCGAGCTGGTGCCGGGCTGGAAGCCCGGCGACCGGGTCGTCATGGCCGGGGGCCGCAACTGCGGCACCTGCGCGGCGTGCCAGCGCGGCCGGTTCGAGGAGTGCACGGCCTTCGAGATCATGGGCTTCAACTTCGACGGCGCCTGGGCGCAGTACGTCGTGCAGTCCTTCGCCGCGCTGACCTCCGTGCCGGACGGCATCCCGATCGAGCAGGCGGCGATCCTGGCCGACGCCGTGTCCACCCCGTACGCCGGGCTCACCGACCGGGCGGCCCTCAAGCCCGGCGAGTCGATCGGCCTGTGGGGCATCGGCGGGCTGGGCGTGCACGCCGTGCAGGTGGCCCGCATGGTCGGGGCCGCTCCGATCATCGCCGTCGACCCGTCACCCGCTGCCCGCGAGCGCGCGCTGCGCCTGGGCGCGGACGTGGCGCTGGATCCGAGCGCGCAGGACGTCGTCGCGGAGATCATGGGGATCACCGGCGGGCGTGGCCTCGACGTCGCGGTGGACCTGGTCGGGGCCAACGCGGTGCTCGCTCAGGCGGCGGCCAGCCTGGGCCGCTTCGGCCGCTGCGTCATGGTCGGCCTGTCGCAGGACACCATCGAGCTGGGCATGGGCCTGTTCTTCGGCCTCCAGTCGCAGTCGCTGCTCGGTCACCTGGGCTACAGCAAGCACCACCTCGATCAGCTGGTCGAGCTGGTCCGCTACGGCCGGCTGGACCTGTCCGGCTCGGTCAGCGGGCTGCTGCCGCTCGAGGACGTCGCCGACGGCGTCGAGCAGCTGACCAGCAAGCGCGGCGACCCCATCCGGCTCGTCGTGCAGCCGTGGGCGTGAGCGTGCGCACAGCGGCCACGCTGACCCTGGCCACCGCTGCCGGGGCCGCCCTGGCCCGCCGCCGGCGCCGGCCGGCAGCGGTGGCGCCGCC
>JAOPWI010000127.1 GCA_025965755.1 Frankiales bacterium
GCAGGCCGCCGGCCTGCCGCCGGCCTGCACTGCCGCCCCGCCCGGGGGCGTGACCGCGCCGCTCCCGGGCACAGGACCGGGGTGCGCCTGCTGCTCCTTGCCGACACCCACGTCCCGCGGCGGGCGAAGGACCTCCCCCCGCGGGTGTGGGAGCAGGTCGACCGGGCCGACGTTGTCGTGCATGCCGGCGACTGGGTCGACGTGCGGCTGCACGACGCGCTCGAGCTCCGGTGCCAGCGGCTGCTGGCCTGCTGGGGCAACAACGACGATCCGGAACTGCGCGCCCGCCTGCCCGAGGTCGCCCGCGCGACGATCGAGGGCGTACGCCTCGCCGTCGTCCACGAGACCGGCAGCTCGGCCGGTCGCGAGCAGCGCGCGGCGGCGGCGTATCCGGACGTCGACCTGCTGATCTTCGGCCACAGCCACATCCCCTGGGACACGGTCACCCCGAGCGGGCTGCGCCTGCTCAACCCCGGGTCGCCGACCGACCGGCGGCGCCAGCCGGTGTGCACCTACATGACCGTCGAGCTGCGCGACGCCCGGGTGGGCGACGTGCAGCTGCTCCCCGCCTCCTGAGTGGTGCGCCGCGCGGCCGGCGCGCCGCCGGTCCGCCCGCGGCGAACCCCGTACGCCGCCCAGGTGCCGGTCACCCGGGTGCTGACCCCTAGCCTGGCGGCGTGGAGCTGCACCCGATCGTCGCCGACCCCGCCGTCACGCTGGTGACCCTGCAGCTGCCCGGTGGCCCGCTCGCCGCGCTGCGGCGCGAGCCCGCCGGCCGGCCCACCGGCGCGACGGTGCTCATGGTTCCCGGCTACACCGGCAGCAAGGAGGACTTCCGGCTGCTGCTGCCGCTGCTGGCCGCCGCCGGCCATCCGGTTCTGGCCGTCGACCAGCGGGGCCAGTTCCAGTCACCGGGGCCGGACGACCCGGCGGCGTACGCCGTCGACGCGCTCGGCACCGAGCTGCTGCACGTCATCGATGCGCTCGGCGGCGAGCCGGTGCACCTGGTCGGGCACAGCTTCGGCGGGCTGGTGTCCCGCAGCGCCGTCCTGCAGCGCCCGGGCGCCTTCCGCTCGCTGGTGCTGATGAGCTCCGGCCCGGCCGCGCTCGGCGGCCAGCGGGCCGAGATGATGCAGTTCCTGCGCCCGCTCGTCGAGGCCGGTGGGCTGCCCGCCGTGCGCCAGGCGCTCGACGCGGTCGAGGCCGACGATCCGCGCGCCCAGGCCTACGGCGACGAGCTGCGCGACTTCCTGCGCGCCCGGTTCCTCGCGGGCAGCGCCGAGGGCCTGCTGGCCATGGGGGACGCGCTGCTCGGCGAGCCGGACCGGGTCGGGGACCTGCGCGCCGCCGGGCTGCCGGTTCTGGTGCTGCACGGCGAGCACGACGACGCGTGGCCGCCCGAGGTGCAGACCGAGATGGCCTCACGGCTGGGCGCCGAGCACGCCGTCATCCCCGGCGCCGTGCACTCCCCCGCCGTGGAGGCGGTCGAGCCGACGGCGACGGCGCTGCTGGCCTTCTGGGCCGGCCTGGACGAGGCGCGGCCGGGGCCGCAGTGACGCCTGCGTGGGCACTGCCCGGTCGGTGTCTGCGACAGGCCCAGCTGCGCCGTCCGGCAGCCGGACGACTCGCCCGAGGTGTGCGGTTCGCCCGGCCGTGGGATCCTTCCGAGGATGACCACCGCTGCTGAGTTCGCGTCGGACGCGGGCCTGTACGGGCCCGACAGCGTCACCTGGCGCGTGCACGGGGACCCCTCCATGGCGCTCGCCGGCCTGCGCGCCCTGCTGCTGCAGGCGCTGCACCCGCTCGCCATGGCCGGCGTGGCCCAGCACAGCGACTTCCGGCAGGACCCCTGGGGCCGGCTGTTCCGCACGGCCGAGTACGTCAGCGTCACGACGTACGGCACGACGCGCGACGCGGAGCGGGCCGGGGCGAAGGTGCGCGGCATCCACCGCGGGCTGCGCGGGACCGAGCCGGAGAGCGGCCGGGAGTACCGCGTCAACGACCCGGAGCTGCTGCGCTGGGTGCACTGCGTGGAGGCCGAGTCCTTTCTCACGACGGCGGTCCGCTGCGGGCTGCGGCTGACCCGGGAGGAGCAGGACCGCTACTACGCCGAGCAGACCGTCGGCGCGGCACTGGTGGGCCTGGCCAGCGAGGACGTGCCCGACTCGGTCGACGCGATGGCCGACTACTACGCGCAGCTGCGCCCACAGCTCACCGCGACCGCCGAGGCGCGCCGGGCGGCGCTGTTCGTGTTGTGGCCGCCGATGCCCGCAAAGGTCTCCCTGGGCACCCCGGCCCGTCCGGCCTGGGTCGCGCTGGCGTCCGCCGCCGCCGCGATGCTGCCGCGCTGGGCGCGGCGCCTGTACGGGCTGCCCGGCATCCCGACGACCGACCTGGCCGGCACCGCCGCCGGGCTGGCGTTTCGCCGCGGCGCGCTCCTCGTGCCGCGGCCGCTGCGGCACGGCCCGCAGGTCAGGGGCGCGTACGCCCGGCTGGGCCTGCCGCTCCCCTAGAACCCGGCCATTCCCGGAGCGTTCTGCGCCCCGTCGACCACGATGTCGGTCCCGCTGATCCAGCCGGCTCGCGGGCTGAGCACGAACGCCGTCACGTCGGCCACCTCGGACACCGTGCCGAGCCGGCCGTGCGGGAACTCCCCGGCGACGAAGCGCGCGAAGCCCTCCGGGTCGCTGTCGCGGCGGCTTGCCCAGCCGCCGCCGTCGAACAGGATCGAGCCCGGGCTCACCGTGTTGACCCGGATCCCGTCCGGCCCCAGCTCGCGGGCCAGCGACGCGGCGAGCGAGATCTCGGCCGCCTTGGCCGCGGCGTACTGCGCCTTCGGCTGGGGCTTGGAGCCCGACACCGAGGCGATGACGACCACGGAGGCCGCGTCCGAGGCGCGCAGAGCCGGCAGCGCGGCCCGCACCGCGACCGCCGCGTGCACCACGTTGAGCCCGAACGTCGCCCGCCAGGCCGGCCCGTCGGCGTCCTGGAGCGCCGGGCCGCCGGTGGAGCCGCCGGCGTTGGCGACCAGCAGGTCCAGCCCGCCGAGCAGCCCGGCCGCCTCGCCGACGAAGCCCTCGAGGGCGGCGTCGTCGGTCACGTCGACCGGCCGCCCGTGCACCGTTCCGCGCGACGACAGCTCACGCACGGCCTGCTCGACCACCTCCGGCGTACGGGCGCACAGCGCCACGGCGCAGCCCTCGTCGAGCAGCCGCTCCACGATCGCCCGGCCGATGCCCCGGGTTCCGCCGGTCACGAGGGCGCGCTTGCCGCGCAGGCCGAGGTCCATGGGGACCGAGCCTAGAGGCGGGCCAGCCGGCGCGGTCCGCGACGCCCCGGGCCCGGCCCCTGCCCGCGCAGCCGGCTCATCCCGCCGAGGACCGGCTTCTCGCCGCCGGCCGCCGGGCCGCTCGCTGGTCCGGGGTGCGCCGCGCCGCCGCCTCGGGGTGGGTGGGACCGCTCGTCGAGAGCACCACCGCGGCGAGCACCGAGGCCAGCGCAGCCAGACCGAAGGCCGCGCCGTAGCCGTCGAGGACGTCGAACAGCACGCCCAGCGCCGCGGGCCCTGCGGCGACTCCCAGCGTCGCGAACAGCTGGCTGCGGGAGTAGATCCGGCCGTAGTCGCGGACCCCGAAGCGCTCCGCCAGCAGCAGCGGGTGCAGCATCAGCAGGTTGCCCACGGTGATGCCGAACAGCACGGTCGCGAGCAGGACGGACAGCCGCCCGGGCACGGTCGCGACCAGCACCAGGCCGGCACCCTGGCCGACCATGAGCACCAGCGCCATGGAGCGCTGCGACGTGCGGGCGGCGACGTAGCCACCGGCCAGCCGGCCGGCCAGGCTGGAGAAGGCCATCAGCTGCAGCGCGGTGGCGGCCAGGCCCTCGTCGAACCGCTCGGAGACCAGGTTGAACAGGTGGGCGATGCCCCCGACCTGGGCCATCATGGCCAGCAGGTGCGCCAGCGTGACCGCCCGGAAGAACCGCGTGCGCACGGCGTCGACCGCCATCTCGCCGAGCGGCGCGGGGGGCGCGTCCTGCGGCGGCGCCGGGTCACCGTCCGGGCGCAGGCCGAACGCCTCGGGCGAGGGACGCATCAGCGCCGTGACCGCGAGCACGCCGAGCATGAGGGTGAGCCCGGCCCAGGGCGCGACCGCGGCCAGGCCGTGCTCGTCGATGAGCGAGGCCAGCAGGGGGGTGACCAGCACGCCGCCCGCGGACAACCCGGTCGAGGCGACCGACAGCGCGACGGACCGGCGGCGCGAGAACCAGCGGGTGACCAGCGTCGTGCCGGGAACCAGCCCGGCCGCGGCGAAGCCGGTGCCGAACAGCGCGTAGACGGCGAACAGCTGCCAGACCTCGGTGACCCGGCCCAGCAGGACCAGCGACACGCCGCAGGCGACCGCGCCGGCCGCGATCATCGGCCGCGGGTCACGCGTCTGCATGCGCGCGGCCACCGGCAGCCCGGCCACTCCGCTGATGAGAAAGAACAGCGCCGTGGCGCCCGACACGGATCCGACGGAGAAACCCTGCTCGGTGATGAGCGCACGCAGGTAGACGGCCAGCCCGTAGAACCCCAGGCCGGCGGTCGTGAGCAGCATGATGAAGACGCCGGCCACCACCCACCAGCCCGGAAAGACGGCGGGGCGCTGCTGCCGGTGCTGTCCGCGGGTGGTGGCGCTCACAGTCGGAACGTACTGGCAGCGCGGCCCGGTCAGGCGGCCGGCGGCAACGCGAGCTCGGCGAGCCCGTCCCAGGACCGGTTCGGGCCACCGGCTGCCCGGCCCTCCGGGCACACGCGGGCGAAGTCGCACCAGCCGCACTGGCGGCCCGGCCGCGCCGGGAACAGCGCGTCGCGGTCGCCGCCCTC
>JAOPWI010000142.1 GCA_025965755.1 Frankiales bacterium
CCACGGCGGCGCCGACGCGGCGCGGGCCGCGTCGGGTGGTCAGCGCAGGGTGTAGACGCCCACGACCCGCAGCGGGGCCTCCTCGACCTCGGGCGTCGTCGGCAGCTCGTACTCCGCCAGCCGCACCAGCCGGTCGCGCGGCAGGTACCCGCGGCCCGGGTCGCCCAGCAGGACGCGCGCGCCGGCCGCCGAAGCGCGCTCCAGCCAGGCGAGAAACCGCTGCGCCATCGCCCGCTCGTAGCAGACGTCACCGGCCAGCACGACGTCCACGTCCGGCGGCTCGTCGTCGAGCAGGTCGACGCAGGCCACCTGCACGTCCAGGTCGTTCAGCGTGGCGTTCAGGCCGATGGCCGTGACGCTGAACGGGTCGATGTCGACGGCGCGCACCGTGGCGGCGCCGGCACGGGCGGCGGCCAGGGCGCACAGGCCGGAGCCGCTGGCCACGTCGAGCACGCGGAGGCCGGACACCTCGGACGCGGTGTCGAGCAGGTAGCGCGCCACCGCCTGGCCACCGGCCCAGGCGAACGCCCAGAACGGCGGGTCGACGCCCTCGCGGTCGAGCTCGGCTTCGGTCAGCTGCCACAGCGGCGTGACCTCACCGCCCAGGTGCAGCCGCAGCTCCGGAAGCCCCGGCGGGGCCTGCACGCGGGTGTACGCCCGGACGAACGCCCGCCGCCGCTCCTGCTGCTCGGTCGGGTCGGCCACGCGGCGAGCATGCCCGCCGCCGGGGACCTCAGCCCTGGCGGGGGCCCGGCAGGGCGATGCCGCCGCGCAGGCCGTCGACCTCGCGTCGGTGCTTGCGCTGACCGACCAGGCGGAACGCCACCCGACCCGGCAGCGGCACGTGGACCAGGAACCTGGCCCGCTCCGCGGCGGAGGTCTCCTCCAGCAGATGGCCGAGAAAGACCAGCAGCCGCGACTTGGGGATCGAGGCCATGCCGCGCTCGCCGACCTGGGCCCACTCCGCGAGGGTGAGGTGCTGCTCGATGAGCGGCAGCACCTCGCGCTCCTCCTCGTCCAGATGGGCGTCCAGCTCGACCGACAGCTGCTCGAGCACCTCGGCGACCTCGTCCCGCACACCGATGCCGGCGGCTGCCGACCAGGTCGGCAGCAGGGCGGAGGCGCGGTCGATCAGCGCGGCGACGGCGTGGTGCTGCTCCTGCATGCGCTCGATGAGACCGGCATGCAGGTCGGCGCGCTCGCGCAGCCGCGGCCAGATGAGCGCGTCCTCACCGCTGTGGTGGTGGTGCAGGGTCTCGATCATCTCGATGCCGTGCGCGGTCACCGTGCGCGCCCGCTCGCGGTCCCCCGGCACGACCGCGCGGACCAGCTGCGGAAGCAGCCGGAACTCCCGCCGGAACACCCGGTGCACGATCACCATGTCGGTCGTGTCCGGTCGCGTCGCCGTGCCTGTCGCCATGCTGGACCCCTCAGCCTCGTTGCGAGGACCGTAAGGCGGGGCCAGCACAGGGGCCATGACTCGTCGGGGTGGCCCCCGCGAGCTGCCGTGACCAGGTGGAGTGGCCCGGAGCGCCTGGTCAGGCGGAGGTGGCCGCCTCCTGCTTGGTCGCTGCTGGCTCCAGCCCCTCGAGCGCCGGACCGGCGTCGGGCACCACCGCCCGGTGCACGCTGTGCAGCTCGTCGACGAGGTAGCCGGCCATGCGGTCGAGGTCGGGCACCAGGTCGCGGTCGGCGATGAGCCCGAAGTGCAGCTGGCCTCCGTAGCTCATCACGGTGATGTTGAGCCCCTGCCCGTCGGTGACCGCCGACAGCGGGTAGTAGGCGGTGAGCCGCGCGCCCGCGTAGTAGAGCGGCACGTTGGGGCCGGGCACGTTGGAGATGATCAGGTTGAACGGGTTGACCCGCTCCAGCAGCCGCAGCCGTGCGGACAGCCGCGCCGCCTGACCGGCGAGCGCCGGCATGGCGAACTGCGCGACGTCCGCGAGCAGGTCGGCGGGCAACGCGCCGTGCTGGTCCTTGGCCGCCTTCATCGCCTCGTGCGAGGCGCGCATGCGCTCCGCCGGGTCGCTCAGGTGGGTCGGCAGCGCCGCCATCATCATCGACACCCGGTTGCCGCCGGTGCCCTTCTGCTCGTCGGTGCGCACCGAGACCGGCACGGCGCTCACCAACGGCTGGTCGGTCAGCGCGCCGTGCTCGTCCAGCCAGCGGCGCAGCGCGCCGGCGCACAGGCCCATGACGACGTCGTTGACGGTGACGCCCAGCGCCGCCTTGACCGCCTTGACGTCGGCGAAGGGCAGGCTGCGGAACGCCCAGCGACGGTGCGGCCCGACCGGCTTGTTGAACGGCGTGGCCGGCGCCCGCAGGCCCGCGCCCGCACCACCCGGCAGGACGACGTGGGCGTCCCGGCCGAGCAGCCGGTCCACGACCGGCAGGTGGGGGCGGGGCACGGACCCGGCGAGGCGGGGGGCGGAGCGCAGCAGGCCGTACGTCATGCGGGCGGCACGCAGCGGGTGGCCCCCGAGCGAGACCGCGCTGCGGGCGAGCATGCCCAGCTGGCTCGGCTGGGGATCACAGGCCCACGACGGCACCTCGCCCAGCTCGCGGCCCTCCGGCGATGTGTCGAGCAGCGCGCCGAGAATGTCGTTGCCGGAGACACCGTCGATCGCGGCGTGGTGCACCTTCGTGTAGACGGCGGTGCGTCCGCCGGACAGCCCGTGGATCAGGTAGAGCTCCCAGAGCGGACGCCGCCGGTCCAGGTGGCGGGCGTGCAGGCGGCCGGTCTGCTCCGACAGCTGCCGGTCGTCGCCCGGAGCCGGCAGGGCCAGCTCGCGCACGTGGTACTCGATGTCGAAGTCCGGGTCCTCGATCCAGTACGGCTGGTCCAGCCCCAGGGGCACGCCGACCAGCCGGCGCCGGAACGGCGGAATGAGGTGGAGCCGCGACTCGATGACCCGGGTGAGGCGCTCGAGCGTCAGCGGCTCCGTCGCGGAGCTGGGGTCGAGAACGCAGACGCTGCCGATGTGGCCGTAGACCGCTCCGGTCTCCATCGCCAGGAACGCTGCGTCGAGCCCCGTCAGCTGCTGCACGTATGCCTCCTCGGTGCTGCACGTTCGGCCGGGTCTGTCCCTCCCCGCCGTGACGCGGACCACACCCGACGCCGCGAGAGTGCCACAGCAGGGCCCCGGAGGGCACCGGGCACACTGCTCGGACAGGGCCCGGCCGGGACGCCTGGCGACACTGGAGGACGTGACGTGGAGTACGTGAAGCTGGGGTCGACCGGGCTGGACGTCTCGCGCATCTGCCTGGGGTGCATGAGCTACGGCGATCCGGCGCGCGGCGCGCACCCGTGGACCCTGCCCGAGGACCAGAGCCGCCCGTTCCTGCAGCGCGCGCTGGAGGTCGGGATCAACTTCCTGGACACCGCGAACGTCTACTCCGACGGCTCCAGCGAGGAGATCGTCGGCCGGGCCGTGCGCGACTTCGCCACCCGCGAGGACGTCGTGATCGCGACCAAGGTGCACGGCCGCATGCGCAAGGGCCCCAACGGGGGCGGCCTGTCGCGGCAGGTGATCATGCGCGAGATCGATGCCAGCCTGCGCCGGCTCGGCACCGACTACGTCGACCTCTACCAGGTGCACCGCTGGGACCCGACCACCCCGGTCGAGGAGACCGTGGAGGCGCTGCACGACATCGTCAAGGCGGGCAAGGCGCGCTACGTCGGGGCGTCGTCGATGTGGGCATGGCAGTTCAGCAAGGCGCTCTACACCGCCGACCTGAACGGCTGGACCCGCTTCGCGACCATGCAGAACCACTACAACCTGCTGCACCGCGAGGAGGAGCGCGAGATGCTCCCGCTCTGCGCCGACCAGGGCATCGGCGTGCTCCCGTGGAGTCCGCTCGCGCGCGGCCGGCTCACGCGCGACTGGGACGACACGACCGAGCGGTCGGGGTCGGACCTGTTCGGCCGGACGCTGTACGACGAGGGCGACCGCGTCATCGTGGACCGCGTCGCCGAGGTGGCCACCGAGCGCGGGGTGCCCCGCGCCCAGGTCGCGCTGGCCTGGCTGCTGACCAAGCCGGGCGTCACGTCCCCCATCGTCGGGGCGACCAAGCCGCACCACCTGGAGGACGCCGTCGCCGCCATCGACCTGGCGCTCACGCAAGACGAGGTCGACCGTCTCGAGGAGCCGTACGTGACGCGTCCGGTCGTCGGCTTCGCGTAGCTGCGGAGTTAGGGTCCGGACGTGACCGCAACGCCTCCTCCGCTGCGCTTCGGCGTCGCCACGTCGGCCTACCAGGTGGAGGGAGCCGTGGACGTCGGCGGTCGCGGCCGGAGCATCTGGGACACGTTCTGCGCGCTGCCGGGGACGGTCCTGGACGGCTCGGACGGCTCCGTCGCGTGCGACCACTACCACCGCCTGGACGAGGACCTGGACCTGATCGCGTCAGCCGCGCTGTCGTCCTACCGGTTCTCGATCGCCTGGCCGCGCGTGCAGCCCGACGGCCGCACGCTGGAGCCGCGCGGCCTGGACTTCTACGACCGGCTCGTCGACGGCTGCCTGGCCCGCGGGCTCCAGCCGTTCCCGACGCTGTACCACTGGGACCTGCCGCAGGCGCTGCAGGACGAGGGCGGCTGGCCGGCGCGCGAGACCGCGCACCGGTTCGCCGACTACACGACGGCGGTGGCCGAGCGCCTGGGCGACCGGGTCAGCACCTGGACGACGCACAACGAGCCGTGGTGCACGGCGTTCCTGGGCCACGCGTCCGCGACGTTCGCACCCGGCCTGCGTGGCGCGGCCTTTCCCGTCGCCCACCACACGCTGCTCAGCCACGCGCTGTCCGCGCAGGCGCTGCGCGCCGCCGTGCCGGGCGCCGAGGTCGGCATCGTGCTCAACCTGACGCTGGTGCACGGCGAGCCGGACGCCGACCCGCGCGCGGTCGACCTCGTCGACGCGGTTCAGAACCGCCTGTGGCTGGACGCGCTGCTCGACGGCCGCTACCCCGACGTCCTGCCGGAGCTGGCGGACCCGGCGCTGGTGCAGCCGGGCGACCTGGAGCTGGTCCACGGCAGCCTGGACTGGCTGGGCCTGAACTACTACACGCCCTTCCGGGTGGGCTCCCCGGTGACGACTGCGGACGGCGTCGGCCAGGACAGCGACGCGTTCCCCGGCGCCCCGGACTTCGGCTTCCACCCGCGCCCGCCGGTCACCACGATGGGCTGGGAGGTCGACCCGTCCGGGCTCGAGGACCTGCTCGTCCAGCTGTCCCGACGCGCACCGTCGCTGCCGCTACGGGTGACCGAGAACGGCTCGGCGTACGCCGACGAGCAGCGCGCGGAGGACGGCTCGGTGGACGACGCCGACCGCGAGGCCTACCTGCTCGGTCACGTCGCCGCGACGCTGCGCGCCCGGGACCGGGGCGCCGACGTGCGCGACTACCTGGCCTGGTCGCTGCTGGACAACTTCGAATGGGCGCAGGGCTACACGCAGAAGTTCGGCCTCGTCGAGATCGAGCCGGAAACGCTGCGGCGCATTCCGAAGCGGTCGTTCCGCGCCCTGGCCGGCATCGCCCGCGCTGCCGCACAGTAAAGCAACGCTGAAGCAGCGCTGAAGCAGCGCTGCCACGCCGTGGGCGACGCCGGCGTCGGCTGACCAGCGCGGTCTGCGGAAGGGCGGCCGGTCGCCGCGCCCGTTCAGTCGACGAGGCGCAGGCCGGTGGCCGTGTCGAACCAGTGCACCTTCTCGGGGCGAGGCGCGAGGTGGACCTGCGAGCCCTTCTCCGGGGGAGACTTCGGGTCGACGCGGGCGACGAGCAGCTCGCTCGCGCTGCCGCCGGTGACGCTGCCGTGCAGGTACGCGTCGGAGCCGAGCTCCTCGACCAGCTCGACGGTGACCGGAATGCCGGCGCCGTCCGCGGACAGCGTGAGGTCCTCGGGCCGGACGCCGACGGTGACCTCGCCACCGGTCAGCGCGGTGCGCCCCTCGCGGGGCAACGACAGCTCGAAGGTGCCCAGGTGCAGCGGCGCGTCGCCCTCCACCGGCAGCGTCAGGAGGTTCATCGCGGGTGAGCCGATGAAGCCGGCGACGAACGCGTTGGCCGGGCGGTCATACATCGCCCGCGGCTTGTCGACCTGCTGCAGGACGCCGGCGTTGAGCACCGCGACCCGGTCCCCCATCGTCATCGCCTCGACCTGGTCGTGGGTGACGTAGACCGTCGTGACGGCGAGCCGGCGCTGCAGCGAGGCGATCTGGGTGCGGGTGGCGACGCGCAGCTTGGCGTCGAGGTTGGACAGCGGCTCGTCCATGCAGAAGACCTGCGGGCTGCGCACGATCGCGCGGCCCATCGCGACGCGCTGCCGCTGACCGCCCGACAGCGCCTTGGGCTTGCGGTCCAGGTAGTCGGTGAGGTCCAGGATCTTGGCGGCCTCCTCCACCCGCTGGCGGATGTCCTCCTTGGACTTGCCCGCGATCTTGAGGGCGAAGCCCATGTTGTCGGCCACGGTCATGTGCGGGTAGAGCGCGTACGTCTGGAACACCATGGCGATGTCGCGGTCGCTGGGGTCGACGTGCGTGACGTCGCGGTCGCCGATGCGGATGTGCCCGCCGTTCACCGGCTCCAGGCCGGCCAGCATGCGCAGCGACGTCGACTTGCCGCAGCCGGAGGGCCCGACGAGCACGAGGAACTCGCCGTCGCCGATCTCCAGGTCCAGGGCGTCGACGGCCGGCCGCTGGCTGCCGTCGTAGAGCCGGGTCGCCCCGTCAAACGTGACTGTGGCCATGGTGCGTGTCCCTCCACCGGCAGGTACGTGCCGGACGATCCGAGTAGGTGGGAGCGGGCGGTTGCCCGGCGGTGTGGCGGAAACGTTCGCATGGCTGGCGGCGCTCTGCTCGTCGACGCGCGCGACGTGACCCCGGTCACAATATCGTTACCGCGGCGTGCCGTGTACGTATTGCCATCGGCTTGCGGAAGCGTTATCACTGGGTCCCAGACCGTCCCCCGGACGCCGCCGTGGACAGCACGCCGGGCCGGGGCATGACCAGAAAGGGTGAGGTATGGCTCTCCGCCGTACGAAGCCCCTCCCCGCCGTGGCGCTGGCCGGCGCGCTCGGCCTGACCCTGAGCCTGGCCGCCTGCGGAGGGGGCGAGTCGGGCAACGAGCCGACCGCCGGAGGCGGCGCGAGCGCCAGCGCCGGTGGCGGCGACGACAAGTGCGCCGCGTACGCCAAGTACGGCGACCTCAAGGGCAAGACGGTGAGCCTGTTCACCAGCATCGTCACGCCCGAGGACAAGCCGCAGATCGACTCCTACAAGCCGTTCGAGGAGTGCACGGGGGCGACCATCAAGTACGAGGGCGACAAGTCCTTCGAGACCCAGGTCCTCGTCCGCGCCCGCGCCGGCAACCCGCCCGACATCGCCATCGTCCCGCAGCCGGGCCTGCTGCAGCAGCTCGTCTCGACCGGCAAGGTCGTCGAGGCGCCGGCCGACGTGGCCGCCAACGTGGACAAGTTCTGGGGCGAGGACTGGAAGGGCTACGGCACGGTCGGCGGCACGTTCTACGCCGCCCCGCTGGGCGCCAACTTCAAGTCGCTCGTCTGGTACTCCCCGAGCGAGTTCGAGGAGAAGGGCTACGAGATCCCGAAGACCCTCGACGAGCTCACCGCGCTGTCCGACAAGATCGCCGCCGACGGCGGCAAGAAGCCGTGGTGCGCCGGCATCGCCAGCGGTGAGGCCACCGGTTGGCCGATCACCGACTGGATGGAGGACATGATGCTCCGCCTGTCCGGGCCGGAGGAGTACGACAAGTGGGTCAAGCACGAGATCCCGTTCAACTCCCCGGGTCCCGTCGCCGCCCTCGACCAGGTCGGGGCGATCCTGAAGAACGACAAGTACGTCAACGGCGGGCTGGGCCCGGTCAAGAGCATCGCCAGCACGACGTTCCAGGACGGCGGCCTGCCGATTCTGGAGGGCACCTGCTCGCTGCACCGCCAGGCGAGCTTCTACGCCGCCAACTGGCCCGAGGGCACGACGGTCGCCGAGGACGGTGACGTCTTCGCCTTCTACCTGCCGGGCAAGGACGAGGCGACCAAGCCGGCCCTGGGCGGTGGCGAGTTCATCGCGGCGTTCAACAACCGGCCTGAGGTCGTGGCGTTCCAGGACTACCTGTCGACCGACACGTGGGCCAACAACAAGGCGAAGGCCACTCCGCTCGGCGGCTGGATCAGCGCCAACAAGGGCCTGGACGCCGCCAACCTGGTCAGCCCGATCGACAAGCTGGCGGTGAGCATCCTGCAGGACCCGCAGGCGGTCTTCCGCTTCGACGGCTCGGACCAGATGCCCGCCGCGGTCGGCTCGAACTCCTTCTGGAAGCAGGCGACCGCCTGGATCACCGGACAGGACACGAAGACCTCGCTCGACAAGATCGAGGCCTCCTGGCCGAAGTAGTCGCGCCCTAGCCGGGTGGGTCCGTCCGAGAAGGGCGGGCCCGCCCGCTGGGCGTGGTAGGACCACCGCTGTCCGAGGAGAGGTGTGCTGCCCACGTGTCGACCGCTGAGAAGTTCCTGCAGATGGGCCTGGCGATCCTGCTGTTCGTCGCCGTGGTGGCCGTCGTCCTGCTCGTCGCCGGGCGCTTCAAGGGTCGCAACGGCGACCGCGCCGTGGCGCTCGCCTTCCTGCTCCCGACGGCGCTCGCCCTCGGCGTGGGCCTCGTCTACCCGGCGCTGCGCACGATCTACTTCTCGTTCTTCGACGCCCAGGGGCAGTCGTTCGCCGGGTTCGACAACTACCAGCAGATCTTCACCGACAGCGACCAGCTGACCGTGCTGCGCAACACGGTGCTCTGGGTCGTCATCACGCCGTTCCTGGCCACCGGCATCGGGCTGCTCTACGCCATCCTCGTGGACCGCGCGAAGTTCGAGAAGGCGGCCAAGGCACTCATCTTCCTGCCGATGGCCATCTCCTTCGTCGGTGCATCGATCATCTGGAAGTTCGTCTACGAGTACCGGCCCGACCAGGGCAGCATCAAGCAGATCGGCCTGCTCAACCAGCTCTGGACCATGGTCGGCGGCACTCCGCAGCAGTGGCTGCTCAACGAGCCGTGGAACAACCTGTTCCTGATCATCGTCATGATCTGGATCCAGGCCGGTTTCGCCATGACGATCCTGTCGGCCGCCATCAAGGCCATCCCGGACGACATCACCGAGGCGGCCCGCCTGGACGGGGTCGGCCCGATCGGGATGTTCCGCTACATCACCGTGCCGAGCATCCGGCCGGCGCTGGTGGTCGTGCTCACGACCATCGGCATCGCGACCCTGAAGGTCTTCGACATCGTCCGCACCATGACCGGCGGCCAGTTCAACACCAGCGTCGTGGCGAACGAGTTCTACAGCCAGACCTTCTCCGCCGACAATCAGGGGCTGGGAGCCGCGCTCGCCGTGCTGCTGTTCGTGCTCGTTCTGCCGATCGTCTTCTACAACATCCGCCAGCTGCGTGCCTCGGAGGGCCGATGACCGCCACCACGCCCGCCGCGCTGCCCGTCACCACCACGCCGCCCATCGCGGTCACCGTCAACGCCGCAGCGGGCAACGCCAAGAACCGCCTGACCTCGCGGTGGGCGTCGATGGCCGCGGTCGTGCTGGCCGTGCTGTGGACCATCCCCACCTTCGGCCTGGCCGTCTCCTCGCTGCGGCCCGCGGCCGACACCCGCCGGAGCGGCTGGTGGACCACGTTCACCGACCCCGAGTTCACCCTGAAGAACTACCGCGACGTCTTCAGTGACAACGGCCTGGGCGCGTTCTTCGTCAACTCGTTCGTCATCACGATTCCCTCCGTGGTGATCCCGCTCTGCCTGGCGTCGCTGGCGGCGTACGCCTTCGCCTGGGTGGAGTTCAAGGGCCGCAACCTGCTGTTCGTGGTCGTGTTCGCCCTGCAGATCGTGCCGATCCAGGTGACGCTGCTGCCGCTGCTCAAGCTCTTCGTCAGCGCGAACCTGGCCGGCACGTTCTGGACGATCTGGCTCTCGCACTCGGTCTTCGCGCTGCCCCTGGCCATCTTCCTCATCCACAACTTCATGCGCGAGATCCCCAAGGAGCTCATCGAGGCGGCCCGCATGGACGGCGCGGGCCACGTGCAGATCTTCTTCCGGGTGCTCCTGCCGCTGCTGACGCCGGCACTCGCGGCGTTCGGCATCTTCCAGTTCCTCTGGGTGTGGAACGACCTGCTCGTCGCGCTCACCTTCGCGGGCGGTGGTGACGCGGTCGCGCCGCTGACCGTCTTCATCGCCAACCTGGCCGGAACGCGCGGCACCGCGCTGCACCTGCTGTCGGCCGGCGCGTTCATCTCGATCATCGTCCCGGTCGTGGTGTTCCTCGCCCTGCAGCGCTACTTCGTTCGAGGACTGCTGGCCGGTGGCCTCAAGGGCTGACCTCGCCGGTGCGGCGTGACGAGCATCCACGACGTCGCCCGCGCCGCCGGGGTCTCACCGGCGACCGTCTCCCGCGCCCTGCGCGGCATGGACCGGGTCAGTCCGCAGACGCGCTCCAAGGTGCTGGCGGCCGCGCAGGAGCTGTCCTACGTCGCCTCGCCGAGCGCGACCAGCCTGGTGTCGGGCAAGACCTCCGTCGTCGGTGTCGTGGTGCCCTTCCTGAACCGCTGGTTCTTCTCCAGCGTCCTGGACGGCACCGAGCAGCTGCTCCGCCAGCACGGCTACCACCTGCTGCTGTTCAACGTCGGCCGCGGCTCGGCCCGCACGCTGATGCTCGACCAGCGCCTGCTCTGGAAGCGGGTCGACGCGCTGCTCGTGCTGTCGGCCGACCTGGAGCCCGAGGAGGTCGCCCTGCTGGCGGCGCTGCACGTGCCGCTGGTCGCGGTCGACGTCGACCTGCCCGGCTGGGACCGGGTGGGCATCGACGACCGGCACGCCGCGGAGCTGGCGACGGAGCACCTGCTCGACCTCGGCCACCGCCGCATCGCCTACGTCGGCGGCAATCCGGAGGAGGACGTCCACCTCGCGACCGCGCTGGACCGCGAGGCCGGCGTCGTCGCCGCGCTGTCCCGCCGCGGGCTCGAGCTGGACTCGGCGTGCCGGGTCCGCGGCGACTGGACGGTCCGTGGCGGGCGGGACGCCGGGGAGCGGCTGCTGTCCCTGCGGCAGCCCCCGACCGCTGTGGTCGCCGCGTCGGACGAGATGGCCATCGGCGTGCTCTGCGCGGCGCGGGAGCGGGGCCGCATCGTGCCGCGCGACCTGTCGGTCGTCGGCATCGACGACCACGACCTGGCCTTCACCCACGACCTGACCACGGTGGCCCAGCCGGTGCACGAGCAGGGTCGGCTCGCCGCGCAGCTGCTGCTGGACGCGCTGGCCGAGACCGGGCCGCACCAGCGGCAGGTGCGCAACCTCCCGGTCGAGCTGGTGGTGCGCGGCAGCACCGCCCCGGTCTGCTCCTAGCCGCCGGCCAGCACGTCGCGCACCCGGCGCTGCGCCGACGCGTCGCCGGTC
>JAOPWI010000171.1 GCA_025965755.1 Frankiales bacterium
CGCCGACGGTCACCGGCGCGGTCGGGGCCGCTGCGGCGGAGGACCCGCCGGCGGCCGCCAGGGCGGGAAGGGCCGTCAGCACGAGGGCGGCGGCGGCGAGGCCGGCAGTACGGCGGGCAGGGCGCACGGGTTCTCCGTCAGGCAGCAGCGGGACGCGGGGATGCCGTCCCTGTTCGACGCGCCCGCCGCAAGTCCTGCACGGAGGCGGACGTCGGTAACCTGACGAGGGTGAGCGCGCACCTGCAGGCCGATGCCGACCTCGTTCTCGTCGTGGACTTCGGTGCGCAGTACGCGCAGCTGATCGCCCGGCGCGTGCGCGAGTGCCACGTCTACTCCGAGATCGTGCCCCACACGATCACTGCGGAGCAGATCCGGGCGCGCAACCCCAAGGCCGTGATCCTGTCCGGCGGACCCTCCTCGGTCTACGCCGAGGGCGCGCCGCAGGTGCCGCCCGGCTTCTTCGAGACCGGCGTCCCGACCTTCGGCATCTGCTACGGCTTCCAGGCCATGGCCGCCGGACTCGGCGGCACGGTCGCGCGCACGGGGACGGCGGAGTTCGGCGGCACGCCGCTCGCGGTCGTCAACCCGGGCGTGCTGTTCAGCGGCCTGCCGGGCGCCCAGTCGGTGTGGATGTCGCACGGCGACGCCGTCACCGAGGCGCCCCCGGGCTTCACCGTCACCTCCTCGACCGCCGCCACCCCGGTCGCGTCCTTCGAGGCGCCGGACCGCGGGCTCTACGGCGTGCAGTTCCACCCCGAGGTCCTCCACAGCGAGCACGGCCAGGAGGTCCTCCGGCGGTTCCTTCTCGAGGGCGCCGGCTGCCGGCCGACCTGGACGATGGTCAACATCGTCGAGGAGCAGATCGAGCGCATCCGGGCCGAGGTCGGCGACAAGCGGGTGGTCTGCGGGCTGTCCGGTGGCGTCGACTCCGCCGTCGCCGCGGCGCTGGTTCAGCGTGCCGTCGGTGACCAGCTGACCTGCGTCTTCGTCGACCACGGGCTGCTGCGCAAGGGCGAGGCCGAGCAGGTCGAGCAGGACTTCGTCGCCTCGACCGGCGTTCAGCTGCGGGTGGCCTCGGTCGCCGACCGCTTTCTCGAGGCGCTGGCCGGCGTCACCGACCCGGAGACCAAGCGCAAGGCCATCGGCCGGGAGTTCATCCGGGTCTTCGAGGCCGAGGCCCGCGAGCTGGTCGGCGAGGGCGACGTCGAGTTCCTCGTGCAGGGGACCCTCTACCCCGACGTCGTCGAGTCCGGCGGCGGGGCGGGCACGAGCAACATCAAGAGCCATCACAACGTCGGCGGCCTGCCGGACGACCTGCAGTTCCGGCTCATCGAGCCGCTGCGGACGCTGTTCAAGGACGAGGTCCGCAAGGTCGGCATCGAGCTCGGCCTGCCCGAGGCCATCGTCTGGCGGCAGCCGTTCCCCGGCCCGGGCCTGGCGATCCGCATCATCGGTGAGGTCACCCGCGACCGGCTCGAGCTGCTCCGGGAGGCCGACGCCATCGCCCGCGAGGAGCTGACCAAGGCCGGCCTCGACCGGGACATCTGGCAGTGCCCGGTCGTCCTGCTCGCCGACGTCCGCTCGGTCGGGGTCCAGGGCGACGGCCGGACGTACGGCCACCCGGTGGTGCTGCGCCCGGTGTCCTCCGAGGACGCCATGACCGCCGACTGGTCGCGGGTGCCCTACGACGTGCTGGCCCGGATCTCGACCCGCATCACCAACGAGGTCCGCGAGGTGAACCGGGTGGTGCTGGACGTGACCAGCAAGCCTCCGGGCACCATCGAGTGGGAGTAGCGCTCCGGCCCCGTCGCGCCGAGGACCTGCCGGCGCTGCTCGCGGTCCTGCAGCGCACGCACGAGCAGGACAGCTACCCCGTACGTCCCGAGGCCGTCTCAGGCGGGTGGCTGGCCAGCGGCGAGGAGCTGTGGTCGGCGGTGGCCGTCGACGGTGACCGCGTCGTCGGTCACGTGGCGCTCCACCCGGCCGGTGCCGACGACGCCGGTCGCCAGTGGGCGGCGGCCACCGGAGCGCCCGTCGACCGGTTGGCCGTCGTGTCACGGCTGTTCACCGACCGCACGGTTCGCGGCAGCGGCGCCGCCCTGCTGGACGCCGCGGTACACGCGGCGCAGGTGGACGGCCGCACGCCCGTGCTGCTGGTCGACCCGGACGGCGCGGCCCGCGACTGGTACCGGCGGCGGGCCTGGCGCGCGATCGGGACCAGCCGTCAGCAGTGGGGGCCGCGGACGGTGGACGCGGTGTTGCTCCTGCCCCCATGATCCGCGCATGGCGAACGAGATCTTGTACGAGGTGGACGGGCGGATCGCGACGATCACGCTGAACCGGCCCGACCAGCGCAACGCGGTCAGCCCGGAGCTGGCTGCGGGTCTGGGCGAGGCGGTGGCCGCCTTCGAGGCCGACCCCGAGGTGTGGGTGGCCCTGCTCACCGGCGCGGGTCCGAACTTCTGCGCCGGCGCCGACCTCAAGGCGATCGCGGCCGGCCGGGGCGCCGGGCTGAGCGTCGAGCCGGGCGGGTTCGCCGGGTTCGTGCGCTACCCGCGGACCAAGCCGGTCATCGCCGCGGTCCGGGGCTTCGCCCTGGCGGGCGGCACCGAGCTGGTGCTGGGCTGCGACCTGGTGGTGGCCGGCAGCGACGCCCAGTTCGGGCTGCCGGAGGTCACGCGGGGCATCGTGGCGGCCGCGGGCGGGCTGTTCCGGCTGCCGCAGGTGCTGCCCCGCGCCCGGGCCCTGGAGCTGATCATGACCGGGGAGCGGATGGGCGCCGAGGAGGCCCTGCGGCTCGGGCTGGTCAACGCCGTCGTCGAGCCGGACCAGGTGCTCGCGGCGGCCCGGGCGCTGGCGGACCGGATCTGCCAGAACGCGCCGCTCGCCGTGCGGGAGAGCCTGGCGCTGGCGCGCGACGCGATGACGCTCACCGAGGACCAGGCCTGGCAGCGCAGCGCACAGGCCGGCGAGCGCATCTCGCGCACCGAGGACGCCGGCGAGGGACCGCGGGCGTTCGCCGAGAAGCGCCCGCCGCAGTGGGTGGGCCGCTGACCGGAGTGACAGCCGTCACAGTGGAGAAGACAGCCCTATGCGCGCCGAGGACGTCCGCCGTCAGCTGACCACGCCGCTCGGGGCCCCGGCCTTCCCGCCGGGCGGCCCCTACCGGTTCACCGACCGCGAGTACCTCAACATCTGGTACCGCACCGACATCGAGGCGGTGCGGGCCGTCGTCCCGGAGCCGCTGCAGGTCACCGACCCGGTCGTGAAGTTCGAGGTCATGAAGATGCCGGACGTGACCGGGCTCGGCGCCTTCACCGAGTCCGGCCAGGTCCTGCGGGTGGAGCACGAGGGCGAGCCCGCCGACTACCTGCACGCGATGTACGTCGACAGCCTGGCCTCGATCGCCAGTGGCCGCGAGATCGCGGCGTTCCCGAAGAAGTTCGGCTCCCCGTCGCTCTACGTCGACACCGACACCCTGGTCGGCACGCTGGACTACGGCAGCCTGCGCGTGGCCACCGGCACGATGGGCTACAAGCACGGCGAGCTCGACGAGGCGGCGGCCCGCGAGGAGATCGGTCAGCCGACGTACGGGCTCAAGCTGCTGCCCGGCTACGACCGCACGCCCCGCATCTGCGAGCTCGTGCGCAGCCAGATCACCCGCATGACCATCAAGGGCGCGTGGAGCGGCCCGGCCCGGCTGCAGCTGTTCGAGCACGTGCTGGCGCCGCTCGCCGACCTGCCGGTGCGCGAGGTGCTCAAGGCCAGCCACATCCTGTGCGACCTCACCCTCGGCCGGCCGACCGTCGTCCACGACTACCTGGCCGGCGGCTCGTGACCGGCACGGCGCCGCTGGAGGGCGTCCGGGTGGTCGAGGTGGCCGGCTGGATGGCCGCACCGGGGGCCGCCGCGCTGATGGCCGACATGGGCGCCGACGTCGTCAAGGTCGAGCCGCTCGGCGGGGACGCCGTACGCGGGATCATCCGTCAGCCGGAGACCGACGTTCCCCTGGACGCCAGCTTCCAGATGGACAACCGGGGCAAGCGCGGCGTCGCCGTCGCCCTGGACACGCCGGCGGGCCAGGACCTGGTCCGCCGGATGGTCGGGCGGGCCGACGTCTTCCTCAACAACCTGCTGCTCGCGCGGCAGCGCAAGTTCGGCCTCGACGCGCAGACCCTGCTGGGCGTCAACCCGCGGCTCGTCCACGCGAGCCTCACCGGCTACGGCCTGGACGGGCCGGACGCCGCCCGCCCCGGCTACGACATCACCGCCTTCTTCGGCCGGGGCGGCATCACCCACTCCATCACCGAGCCCGGGACGCACGCGCCGCGCGCCCGGCCCGCGCAGGGCGACCACGCCGCCGCCCTGGCCATGGTCGTCGCGCTGCTCGGCGCGCTGCGGGTCGTCGAGCGCACCGGGGAGGGCCAGGTCGTGGACGTGAGCCTGTTCGGCACCGCTGCGTGGACGATGGCGACCGACCTGTCGGCCACGCTCGTGGACGGCCAGAACCCGCGCACCGCGGGCCGGCGCTACCGCATGCACGCCCTGCAGGACAGCTTCCGGACGGGCGACGACCGCTTCCTGCTGCTGTTCATGCCCGAGCCGCACTGGTGGCCGCGCTGGTGCGAGGCGGTCGGCCGGCCGGAGTGGATCACCGACGAGCGCTTCGCCACGGTGCTGTCCCGCCGCGAGCACATGCCGGCCGTCACCGTGCTGATGGACGAGCTGTTCGCCTCGCGGCCGCTGGCCGACTGGGGTCGGCTGTTCGACGAGCACCGCTTCATCTGGAGCCCGGCGGCGACGGTCGCCGAGCTGGCTGACGATCCGCACGCCGCGGCCACCGGTGCGTTTCCGGAGGTCGACCACCCGGTGGCGGGCCGCTTCCGGACGGTCGGGGCGCCGATGCGCATCTCGGGCGCCGACATCCGGCCCCGCGGACCGGCGCCGGAGGTCGGGCAGCACACCCGCGAGGTGCTCGGCGAGCTGGGGCTGTCGAGCGAGCAGGTCCAGGCGCTGGTGACGGCGGGGGTCGTCGGGGGCTAGCCCCGGGCCGCCTCGCGTGCGGCCAGGACCGCCAGCTGCAGCCGGTCGCGCTCCTCCGCGAGCTCGTCGTACGTGCGGCCGGCGAACCGCTCCTCGGTCGCCCGGCTGAGCAGGTCGACCGTCTCGGGCGTCAGCTCGGGTCGCCCGAGGTCGTCCCAGCGTCGCCGCATGCCCGGGCCGAGATGCTCGAGCAGGTGGCGGATGCCGCCGGGCCCGCCGCCCAGGTGGTAGCTCTGGAACGGGCCGGCGGTGGCCCAGCGGACGCCGACGGACTCGGTCACCACCGTGTCGAGCTCCTCCGCCGTGACCACGCCGGACAGGACGAGGTGCACGCACTCGCGGAAGAGGGCCGACTGCAGCCGGTTGGCGACGAACCCGCCGATCTCCTGGTGCAGCACGACCGGCCGCTTGCCCAGCGCGGTGTAGAAGGCGACGGCCGCCTCGACGGCGTCCGGCGGGGTCTGCTGCCCGGGGACGACCTCGATGAGCGGGACGACGTGCGGCGGATTGAACGGGTGGCCGACCAGCACCCGGCCCGGCTCGGTCATGTCCTGGCTCATGTCGGTGGGCATGAGGCCGGAGGTCGAGGACAGCAGGAGCGCCTCCCGGGGGGCGGCCTGCTCGACCCGGACGAACAGCTCACGCTTGAACTCCAGGTTCTCCGGACCGTTCTCCTGCACGACGTCCGCGCCGGTCACGGCGGTCTCGACATCGTCGACCACCGAGATCAGCGCGAGCAGGTCCGCCGGCTGCCGCCGGCCGCCCGGCAGCGCGCCGGCGATCGCGCCGATCGTGCGCTCGAGCACCTCCTCGAGGTCGGGCCGCGGGTCCGTCACGGTCACCTGCATCCCGTGGGCGGCGAACAGGGCCGCCCAGGACAGGCCGATCGTGCCGGCTCCGACCACCGCTGCTGTGCGCTGCGTCACGCCGCTCATGGGCGAGTGGTGCCCCGGGCGCGCGACCCTCACCCCCGCTCAGCCCAGGTAGGCGACGACCGCCTTGGCGAGCGCGAGCGCGACCAGCTCCTGGCCGGCTCCGCTGCGCAGCCGCTCGACGTCCTGCGCGTGGTGCAGGTTGCCGGCCGAGATCAGCACGGCCGGCACGTCGGAGCGGTTGAGCACCCCGACGTCGGTGCGCAGCAGCAGGCCGTCCTGGCCGCGGGCGGGGGAGGGGGCCAGGCCCTCGCCGACGAGCGCGTCGCGGACCGCTCGTCCCAGCCGCCCGGAGGCCTCGGCGATGTCCTCGGTGTAGCGCGGGACCGGCCCGGGCCGCAGCACGGTGAACCCGGCCTCGTCGGCCGGCAGCCCCTCGGCGTGCAGCGAGAGCAGCACGTCGGCGCCCTCGCGCTCGGCGATGGCGGCCCGCTCCGCAAAGCACGGGCCGGCGCCGGACTGCGTGCGGCGGGTCAGCACCACCCGGGCGCCCAGTGCCTCCAGCCGGCGCTGGAGCGCCCGCGCGGTGGCGAAGGCGAAGGCCGACTCCTCATAGCCGTCGGCGGAGGCGGCGCCGACGGTGTCGCAGGCAGCCATGCCCGTCCCGGTCTCCTGCTCCCCGGCGAGGACCGTGCGGCGCTGGGCGTTGTCGCGGTTGTGGCCGGGATCGACCGCGACGGTGCGCCCGGCGAGCGGCCGGCCGGTGAGCACGGTGGACGTGGCGCTCGGGGTCGCGGTCGGTACCGGTGAGGCGCTCGGCGCGGCAGGGACCGCCGACGGCTGCGCGGACGGCCGGGAGCCGGCGACGTCCACGACGGCGCTGGCGATGAGGCCGGCTGCGCCCACGAGGCACACCCCGGCGGCGATGGCGGCGACCAGCAGCCGGCTCTGGCCAGCACCCAGCTGACGGCGCATCAGGCGGTGTCCGGCGCGTCCATGGCCTCGTGAGTACCAGACCGCAGCGCCCGGCTGCGTGCATGGCGCGCGGGCGAAGGGGGCACCGAGGCTGCATGGAGCACTTTGAGATCGCGACCGTTGCCGAAAAGAGCGCAGATTTCCGCCGGGTCCTGTGGACCGGCGAACACACCCAGCTGGTCATCATGACCATCCCGCCGGAGGGCGAGATCGGGGTGGAGACCCACGACGAGAACGATCAGATTTTGACCTTCGTCAGCGGCGTCGGCCGCGCGATCGTCGACGGCAAGACCAAGCAGGTCAAGCCGGGCGACATCGTCGTCGTCCCCGCCGGCGTCGAGCACAACTTCAAGAACGCCGGTCCCAACCCGCTGGTCCTCTACACCGTCTACGGCCCGCCGGACCACGCGGACGGCGCCGTGCACGCCACCAAGGAGCAGGCCGACGAGGCCGAGGAGTCCGGCCAGGACGAGCCGCCGAAGTAGCGGGCACACCAGCAGGGCCGCGCCTGTCCGGCGCGGCCCTGTTCGGTGCCCTCCGGCGTCAGGCCGGCCCGCGCCGCAGCGTGAGCAGCAGACCGGCCGCGCCGAGCAGGACGAGCACGACCGCCCCCACGGCCGTGACGTCGAAGCCGAGCCCCAGCGCGTCGCGCAGCAGGTAGCCGCCGCCGACCAGCAGCAGGACCAGCCCCAGCACCAGCGAGACGGGGTCCACCTCGTGCAGCTCGGAGCGGCGCTCGGCGTCAGCCACGACGCACCTGCAGGCTGCCCACGCCGACCTGCGCGGAGAGCGTGACCTCGACGGCGCCCTTCGGCCCGACCAGCTCCGCGCGGCCCACGTGCAGGCCCGCCACGCTCTGCCGATCGTCCTCGAGCGGCAGGCGCACCTCGCCGGCCGCCACGCGGGCGTCCACCTGCACGGTCATCCCCTCCGGGACGCGCACGACCAGCTCGCCGATGCCGAGCTCGACGTCGATCTCGGTCCCGGACGCGAGCGGGAGCTGCCGCAGGTCGAGCACGGCCGCGCCGACGCCGAGCCGGTAGTCGCCGCTGCCGGTCGCCACCCAGGTCCGCTCGCCGACGCCGCCGCTGAGCGGCCCGCCGTCGACAAGCTGGGCCGGGGCCAGGCCGGCGGCCACCAGGAGGCCGACGGCGGCCAGCCAGCGG
>JAOPWI010000184.1 GCA_025965755.1 Frankiales bacterium
CCGTCGACGCGGGACTGGCCCTGCTGCCTGCCGACCCCACCTGCCTGCGCCGCTCGGTGACGCAGCAGCGCGAGCTCGACCGGCTCGGGCTGCCCAGCGCGCTGCACGTCGGCGTGCGCCGGGTGGGCGACCGCACCGAGGCGCACGCCTGGCTGCAGGTCGGCAGCGAGGTCGTGAACGACCAGGCGGACGTGGTCGGCAGCTACGTCGAGCTGGCCGCCGGTGATCTGGAGCGGCTGCTGCCGTCCCTGACGTGATCGGACTGCTGGCGACGGCGTCCGGCGGCGACGCGGCGCAGGCCCTGGTCCGGGCCGCCCGGGCCGACCCCGCGGTGACCTGCGTGCGGTCCCAGGACCTGGCGGTGGCCTACCGCGCCGGGCCGTTCGTGTCGGCGCACGACGACGGGGACGTGCTCGTCGTCGTGGACGGCGCGCTGCACCAGCGCGCGCACGCGCGGGGGACGGGCGACGCCGAGCAGCTCCTGCACCGCTGGCGCGAGCGCGGGCTGCAGCTGGCCGACGGCCTGCTCGGCGACCACGTCCTCGTCGTGCTCGACCGCGCAGCGGGCACGCTGCTGGTGGCCCGCGATCCGGTCGGCGTCCGTCCCTGGTACCTCACCGGCCGGGGTGAGCGGCACGCCGGAGCCACCGACCTGCGCACCCTGCTGGACCTGCCGTGGGTCGACCCGGCGCTCGACGAGCGGACGACGGTCGAGTTCCTCGCCACCGTGACCCGCAGCCAGGGCCGCAGCTTCTACCGTGACATCGGCACGCTGCCGCCCGCGACCGCCTGGCGCCAGGTGCGCGGCAGCGTGTCGACCGCCCCGACCTGGACCTGGCAGGTGCCTCCGGAGACGGACCTGTCCTGGGACGACGCGGCGCAGCGCTGCCGCGACCTGCTCGACGAGGCCGTCCGCAGCCGGCTGACCGACAGGCCGGCCACCAGCCAGCTCAGCGGGGGGCTGGACTCCTCCACGGTCGTCGGCACGCTGGTGCGGCTCGGCCGGGCGGACACCGCCGCCGCTCGGCTGGTCTTCGCCGGCCCCGACGCGGACGAGCGGTCCTACTCCGACGCGGTCGCCGAGCACTGGGGCGTTCCGCTGCTGTCCGCGCCGCCGGAGCTGCTGGACGGGCAGGCCGAGGCGGAGCTGGTGCGCCGGATCCGGCGCCCCGTGCCGGACGCGAACTTCACCATGTTTCTCAGCCTGCACCGGCTGCTGCTGGAGCACGGCCGGCCGACCGGCCTCACCGGCCTGGGCGGCGACGACGCCTTCGTCGCCCAGCCACTGGCCAGCCGGCTCCTCAGCGCCGTGCAGCTGCGGCAGGGTTCCGTGCTCGCCCCGGTGCTGCGCCGGGCGGTTCGCCACCCGCACTGGGCCTACCGGCAGGTGCTGCGGCCGGTTCTGCGGCACCTGCACCCGCGCCGGGGCGACAGTCCGCCGGCGTACGTCGCGCCGCGGGCCGCCGAAGCGGCCGGCCTGCCGGAGCTGTTCCGGGCCCGGCCCTCGCGCGTCACGGGCGTGGCCGCGGTCGACAGCCGGCTCCACGGCCTGACCTCGGGCTACGACGCCTTCATCCTGGAGGCGGCCGCACTGGTGCAGGACTCGGTCGGACGGCGCGAGTCACACCCGTTCCTGGATCCGCGGTTCGTGCAGGGGACGTACGGCCTCGACCCGTCCTGGCCGCTGCGGGACGGCCACTACCGGGCGCTGCAGGCGGCGGCGTACGCCGACCGGGTGCCGGAGGTGGTGCGCCTGCGGCAGACGAAGGCGCACTTCGCCGAGGTGGTCTGGCCGCAGCTGCAGGGCGCGGAGTCGGTGCTCACGGGGCCGTTGCGCGACCGCGGCTGGCTGGACCCCGACGGCTTCCGCGCCCTGGTGGACGCCGCGCGAAGGGGGAGAGCCAACGCGGCGCTCCCCCTCGCCCGGTGCCTGTCGACGGACCACTGGTTGCGGTCCGTCTAGCGGGTGCTACTTGCCGCCGTGGCCGCGACCGCCGCCGTGGCCACCCTTGTCCTTGTCGTCGCCGTCCTGCTGGCCGGTGTTGTGCCCGCCGCCGTCCAGGCAGCTGCCGTTCTGCCCGAGGGTGAGCTCGGACAGCGTGCCGAGGTTGGTGAGCTGGGGGGTGGAGTACTTCACGGTGCCTCCTGGTGGGCCCGGGGCTGCCCCGGAACGGGTGGTGGCTGAAAGTAGCGGCGCGGCCGTCCGAGGGGAAGTGCCCGCCGGCTCGCGTTCCGGCAGTTCACGCGGGCGGGTGACACAGCCCGCCGCACTCGTCCCGGAAAGCCACCGCAATAGCTCCCGAACCGCACCGATGTCACGCAGAGTGACCGGGTGATCCGCCATCGAGATAGGCACCGGCCTGCAGCGTGAACAGCTCGGCGTACAGCCCCTGGGCCCTCATGAGGGCCTCGTGGTTGCCCTGCTCCACGACCTGGCCGTCCTTGAGCACGTAGATCAGATCCGCCGTGCGCACCGTGCTGAAGCGGTGGCTGATCAGCAGCACGGTCCGGCCGGCGAGCAGGCTCCGGATGCGCTCGAACAGGTCGTGCTCGGCCCGGGCATCCAGGGAGGCGCTCGGCTCGTCCAGCACCACCAGCGGGGCGTCGCGGGCGAACGCCCGGGCCAGCGCCACGCGCTGCCACTGGCCGAGGGACAGGTCGACGCCGCCGGCGAACTCCTTGGACAGGATGGTGTCGTAGCCCAGGGGCAGCCGCTCCAGAAAGGCCGCCGCGCCGGACTGGCGCGCCGCCGCGCGGACGGCCTCGTCGTCGACCTCGGCGTCGGCCCGGCCCAGGGCGATGTTGTCCCGGGCCGGCAACTGGTAGCGGACGAAATCCTGGAAGATCACGGCGATCCGCTCGCGGATGCTGACCGGGTCCAGCTCGCGCATGTCGCGGCCGTCCCACCGCACGGCGCCCGATGTCGGCTCGTACAGCGCTGCCAGCAGCTTGGCGAGCGTCGTCTTGCCGCTCCCGTTCTCCCCGACCAGCGCGACGACCTGCCCCCGGCGGATGGTCACGTCCACCCCCGTCAGGCTGGGGCGGGCGGCGTGGGGATAGGTGTAGGAGACGTCGTCCAGGCGCAGCTCGTCGAAGGACGCCGGCGCCGGCTCGGCCGGCCGGCCGGCGAGCGCCTGTGGCCGGCGCTGCAGGAACGTCGCCAGATCCTCGAGGAACAGCGCGCACTCGTACAGTGCCGACAGGCCCTGAACGCCCTGCTGAACCCGCCCGGCCAGCAGCCGGACGCCGACCAGGGCGGCAGCCGCGGAGGACAGGCCCAGGCTGCCGCGGTCGACCAGCACCAGCACCACGACCAGCGTCAGCGCGGTCAGCAGCGCCGAGGCGCCGTTGCCCAGCAGGGCCAGGCGGTTGCGGCGGCGCAGATGCCGGCGCAGGGCGTCCAGGTAACCGGCCTGGCTGCGCTCCCAGCGCTGGCGCAGCCGGGGCGCCAGCGCGAACGCCCGCACCTCCTTGGCCTCGTCGCGGCCGGTGAGCACCCGCTCCAGGTAGCCCCGCTCGCGGTAGGCCGGCCCCTGCTCGACCGCGAAGTCGAACTCCAGCCGGCCGGCCCGCCGCGACGTCACGTAGAGCGGCACGCCGGTGAGCAGGAGCAGGGGCACCAGGGCCGGGGCCAGGGCCAGCAGGGCAGCCCCGCCGGCCAGCACGCCGATGCCGCCGCCGAGCAGGGAGACGAGCGCCTGAGTGACCTGCACCGTCCGCGCGGCGGCGCTGACCCGGACGCGTTGCGCCTGGTCGTAGAAGGCGGGGTCCTCATACGCCGCCAGCTCGACGGCCTCGCTGACCGCCAGGATGCGCCGCCACACCTCGCGCGAGACCAGCTCGGCCAGCAGCCGCTGCTGGTAGCCGGCCACCGTCGAGGCGGCGTTCGTCGCGGCGCTGGCCAGCGCCAGCAGCGCGACCGGCAGAACCGCCGGACGGATCGACGTGCCCTCGCGGGAGGCCTCGAGCACGGCGTCGAGGGCGTACTTGACCAGGAGCACCTGGACGAACAGCGAGAGGGCGACGGCCACCTGCAGGCCCAGCGCGATGACCGTCGTGCGGCGGCCGGCGGACCAGACCAGCTGCAGGGCGTCACGGACCAGCCGCGGCAGGTCGGCCGCGGACTTGCGGCGGCTACCGGCTGCGACGGCCATCTCGAGGTAGCGCAGGGTGTCGGAGGCGACCGGGGCCGGCTCGTCGCTGGCCGGCCCGTCGGGGGCGGGGTCGGGGACGGCGGCGGCGCCGGCGGTCCGCGTGCGGGGAGCGCGTTCGGCCGCGG
>JAOPWI010000193.1 GCA_025965755.1 Frankiales bacterium
GCAGGCCCAGCCCGCCAGCCAGCCCGCCGCCCCGCCGGAGCAGCAGCCGACGACCCGGCCGCGCGGCAAGCCGAGCAAGCCGCCGCGGGGCTAAGCGCCCAGCGCCGCCTTCACCGCAGCGGCCAGCCGGCCGCCGTCGACGCGACCGGCGACCTGGGGCCGGACGATCTTCATGACGTCGCCCATGCCGCGCGGGCCGGAGGCGCCGGACTCCGCGACGGCGTCGGCGACCAGCTGCTGCAGCTCGTCGTCCCCGAGCTGGGCGGGCAGGTAGGCCACGAGAACCTGCTCCTCGGCCAGCTCGCGCTCAGCCCGGTCGGTGGCCCCGCCGGCCCGGAAGGCCTCGGCGGCCTCGCGGCGCTTCTTGGCCTCGCGGGTGACGACGGCGAGCTCCTCCTCGTCGCTGAGCCGCCGGGCCGCCTTGCCGGCGACCTCCTCGTTGCCGAGAGCGGTCAGCACCATGCGCAGCGATGCCCGGCGCAGCTCGTCCTGCGCCTTCATGGCCGCCGTGAGGTCTGCCTGCAGCCGGTCCTTGAGCGCTCCCATACGCCCGACGGTAGTCGGGACGGGGCCCGGCGGCCCGTACGGGCGGCCCCTGCGCCGGCACACGACGGTCCTGGCGGCTGCAGCGGCGGCGCTGCCGCCGAGCCGTTCCCGGAGGCGCAGCTGCCGGTGCTGCGCCGGGCCGACGTGCCGGTGCTGCCGCGCGGCCGCAGGCCGCTGACGGCGCTGCAGACCTCCCGTCCTGGCAGGCTTGGCGGCATGTGGCAGCAGCTGGTCGTGTGGGTGTACACGCGGACGCCGGAGCGGGCGCGCCGGGCGGTGGTGCGCGCGCTGTCGCCCACGTACACCGTCGGCGTGGTCGTCGTCCTGCGCCGACCGGACGGGCGGGTGCTGCTGACCGACGCGCCCTACCGCGCGGGCTGGTCGCTGCCCGGCGGCGATCTGCAGCGCCGTGAGTCGGCCCGCGACGGCGCCGCTCGCGAACTGCGCGAGGAGCTGGGCATCACCGTCGACGTGCCGCAGCCTGTGCTGGCGCACCACCGGCTCCATGACCGGTGGGTGACGTTCGTCGTGGCGGTGGACGTCGACGAGGCGACCGCGGAGGCAGCGCGCACGACCAGCCCGGAGCTGTCCGGTATTGCGTGGTTCGCCACCGACGAGTTGCCGGAGCTTGACGAGGACGCGGCGGTACCCCTGCGCCTCGCCGGCCTCTAGTCAGCCCCGCACGTGCCCATGCTCACCACCGCCGCGCGGGCGGTGCAGCCGGGGCGCAGGCGTGCGGGCCCGCCACGACGGGTTGGGCGTCCTCGCGACGCAGAGCAGCTCCCCCCGGACGTGGGGCGACGACGCGGCCGAGGTCGTTCGGCCTGGGGCCGCTGCTGACCCACTGCGGCCTGCCCGCTGGCGCGCCGGACCGGGCACGCCGCCCTGGTGGCCCGCCCGGGTCTGCTGCCGCCCGGAAGCCACGATGCTGTCGCTCGTCCCGGTCCGCTAGAGTCTTGCCGGTACGACCGGGGTGTGGCGCAGCTTGGTAGCGCGCTGCGTTCGGGACGCAGAGGTCGCAGGTTCAAATCCTGTCACCCCGACCAGCAGTCTCCCGACGAGACGGGCCGCCCGATGGGCGGCCCTTTCTCGTTCCCGCTGCGGATCGCCTGCCCCGGCGGCTCGGCCGCTGCCGGGGCGCTCGCTGGCTAGCCTCGCCTCATGAGCGACGTACCGGTCTGGGAGCAGCGGTTCCGTGCGGCGAGGGTGTCCCTGCCCGACTGGGCGCAGGACGCCCCGCACCGGTGCCTGTACGTCTCCAACGTGACGGGCACCTTCGAGCTGTACGCCTGGGACCGGGACACCGGGTCGACCCGCCAGGTGACCGACCGGCCCCACGGCACGAGCGACGGCGCGCTGCCGCCCGACGGTGACGCGGTGTGGTGGTTCGACGACAAGGACGGCGACGAGTTCGGCGTCTGGCGACGCCAGCCCTGGGACGGCGGGCCGGACACCGAGGCGCTGCCCGGCGTGCCGGCGGCCTATCCGGCCGGCCTGGAGCTCGGCCGGACGCTGTCGGCGGCCGGCTGCTCGGACGACGACGGCAGCACCGTCTACGTCGTCCGGGAGTCGGGCACGACGGTGCTCTACCGGCACGAGCAGGACGCCGACCTCGCCGGGCTGTCCCGCGACGAGCGCCTCGTGGTGCTCGAGCACAGCGAGCGCGGCGACTCGCGCCACAAGGCGCTGCGGGTGCTGACGGTCGACGGCGAGCTGGTGGCCGACCTGGACGACGGCGAGGGCAGAGGGCTGTCGGTTCTCGCCTTCTCCCCGGTGGAGGGCGACTCGCGGCTGCTGGCGGTGCACGAGCGCACCGGCCGGCCGCTGCCGTTCCTGTGGGACCCGACCACCGGCGCGCAGCGCGATCTGCCGCTGGACGGCCTGCCCGGCGACCTGTCCGCCGACTGGTACGAGGACGGCCGCTCCCTGCTGCTGCACGCCGAGCACCGCGGCCGGGCCACCCTGCACCGCCTGGACCTCGGCGACGGCTCGCTCACGGCCCTGCCGACCCCGGTGGGCACCGTGACGGGGGCGGGCACCCGGCCGGACGGCACGGTGGAGTACTCCTGGTCCAGCGCCGCCGAGCCGACCGTCATCCGGTCGACCACCGGCCAGGTCGTCCTCACCCCGCCCGGACCGCCGGCACCGTCCAGCGTCCCGGTCACGGACGTCATGGTGGCGGGCCCCGGTGGCCAGGTGCACGCCCTGCTGGCCACGCCCGACGGCGACGGCCCGTATCCGACGGTGTTCCTCGTGCACGGCGGCCCGACGTGGCACGACAGCGATGCCTTCGCCTCCGACCGGGCCGCCTATGTCGACCTCGGGTGCGCGGTCGTGCAGGTCAACTACCGCGGCTCGACCGGCTACGGCGCGGCCTGGCGCGACGCCATCACCGGCCGGCCGGGTCTGACCGAGCTCGAGGACATCGCGGCCGTGCGCGCCCGACTGGTCGAGCAGGGCGTCGCGGACCCGGCGCGCCTGGCCCTGACCGGCGCCAGCTGGGGCGGCTATCTGACGCTGCTCGGCCTGGGCACCCAGCCCGGCCTCTGGACCTGCGGCGTCGCGGGGGTTCCGGTGGCCGACTACGTCGCGGCGTACGAGGACGAGATGGAGCCGCTGCGTGCCTTTGACCGGTCGCTGTTCGGCGGGTCGCCGCAGGAGGTTCCCGAGGTGTACGAGCGCTGCTCGCCGCTCACCCACGTCGACGCGGTGACCGCGCCGGTGCTCGTGCTGGCCGGCGCCAACGACCCGCGCTGCCCGATCCGGCAGATCGACAACTGGCTGGACGCGGCGGCGCAGCGCGGCAAGGACGTGGAGGTCTACCGGTACGACGCCGGGCACGGCTCGCTCGTCGTGGAGGAGCGGGTGCGGCAGATGCGGGTCGAGCTGGAGTTCGTGGCCCGCCGGCTGGGGCTGCCCGCTCCGGCCTGAGCCGCCGCCCGGCCCGGGTCAGCCCGCGTCGCCGAGCCGTGACCCGCCGGCGGACCCGGCTCGCCGGACGTCCGCGAGGGCTCAGTCGTCGTCCTTGTTGTCCTTGCCCTTGCCTCGGCCCTTGTCCTCGTCCTCGTCGCTGCCCCGGTCGGTGACGGCCCGCTCCCGGGCCGCCTATGTC
>JAOPWI010000223.1 GCA_025965755.1 Frankiales bacterium
GCCGGTGCCGGTAGCCCGGGCGGCGCCGCCGGCCGGGCCGGGGAGGGGCGGGCCGGCGGCTGCACCGCGGGGAGCAGCGCGGCCGGGTCCTCGACCTCCGGCGGCAGGTCCTCGACGGCCTGCACGCCGGTCACTGCGGGCGACCCGGTGGGCGGCTCGGTGACCCACAGCAGCGCGCCGATGCCCAGGGCCACCCCGGCGACCGCGATGCCGGCGCCCGCCAACGCCCGTGCCACGCTGACGGCGAGGGGCGCGTCCGTCGGCTCGTCGTCCCCGCAGGGACCGGTCAGACCTCGATCCCGAGGCGACGGGCCGAGCGGGTGCGCTGGCGGGTGGCCCGCAGACGACGCAGGCGCTTGACCAGCATCGGGTCGGCGACCAGCGCCTCGGGCCGGTCGATGAGCGCGTTGAGCAGCTGGTAGTAGCGGGTCGCGCTCATGTCGAACAGGTCGCGGATCGCCTGCTCCTTGGCGCCGGCGTACTTCCACCACTGGCGCTCGAAGGCGAGCACGGCCAGGTCCCGCTCGGACAGCTCGGCGAGGGCTCCGGCGTGCAGCCCACCGGTCGAGGTGGTGGCGGCGGCAGTGTCCACGAGCGGCCTCCGAGTCGGCGTGAGCGGTGAATGACACCCGTGTGGTTCGAGCCCCATGAAACCACAGCGAACGCCGTCGGACCGGTCCCTTCCCGCCACGCCACCGGCCTGCCGCCCCCCGCCGGCCCGCCCGGCACGTCGCCGGCCTGCAGCCTGCCGGTCCAGCACCCGGCGACCTAGACGCCGACCGCCCGGGCGCCGCCGTCGACGTAGACGATCGATCCGGTCGTCGCCGGGAACCAGTCCGACAGCAGCGCCACGCAGGCCTGGGCGACCGGCTCGGCGTTGCCGATGTCCCAGCCCAGCGGAGCCCGGGCGTCCCAGACATCCTCGAACTGCGCGAAGCTCGGGATGCTCTTGGCAGCCATGGTCCGGATCGGGCCGGCGGCCACCAGGTTGGACCGGATGCCGTGCGGCCCGAGGTCGCGGGCGAGGTAGCGGTTGGCCGACTCGAGTCCGGCCTTGGCCACGCCCATCCAGTCGTAGCCGGGCCAGGCCACGGTCGCGTCGAAGTCCAGCCCGACGACGGACCCGCCCCGGCCCATGAGGGGGCAGCAGGCGCGGGCGAGCGCGGCGTAGGACCAGGTGGAGACCTGCACCGTCGTCGCGACGTCCTCCCAGGACGTGTGCAGCACGCCCTGGCCCAGCGCTGCGGCCGGCGCGAAGCCGATGGCGTGCAGCACGCCGTCGAGGCCGTCCACGTACGGGGACAGCTGCTCCGGCAGCCGGGCCAGGTGCTCCTCGCTGGTGACGTCGAGCTCGATCACCGGCGGCTCGCCCGGCAGGCGGCGGGCGATGCGGGTGGTCAGCGACAGCCCGCGGCCGAACCCGCTGAGCACGACCGTGGCGCCCTGCTCGACCGCGAGCCGGGCGACCGAGAAGGCGATCGACTTGTCGGTCAGCACCCCGGTGATCAGCAGGCGCTTGCCCTCGAGCAGCCCGCTCACCGGGCGGCCCGGGCGAGCAGCGCGGCGTTCTTGGCCGCGAGCTGCTCGGACTGCTTCGCGACCTTGCGGTCCAGCTCGTCGCAGACGGCGGCGAGGCGGGTGCGCTCCTGCTCGGCCTGGTCGGACAGCCCCTCCAGGGAGAAGACCTTCCAGTAGCGCAGCAGCGGGCTGACCACGTCGTCGCGGTGCACCCGCAGGTCGTAGATGCCGGCGCGGGCGACGACGGCGGCCCGGCGCAGGAAGCCCGGCACCGTCGTGCCCGGCATGGCGAAGCCGGCGACCTCGTCGGTGATGGCGGCCAGGGTCGGCGCGGGGGCGGCAGCCAGCGCGGCGGCGACCAGGTCGCGGTAGAGCACCATGTGCAGGTTCTCGTCGGTCGAGATCCGCGTGAGGATGTCGTCGAGCCCCTGGTCGCCGGACAGCCGCCCGGTGCCCCGGTGCGAGACGCGGGTCGCCAGCTCCTGGAAGGCGACGTAGGCCAGCGCGCGCAACGGCGTCTTGTCGGAGGCGTCGAAGCCGCCGCTGGCCGTGGCCATCCGGTCGCGCTCGAGCTGCACGGGGTCCACCGCGCGGGTCACCGTCAGGTAGTCGCGCAGCACGATCGCGTGCCGGCCCTCCTCGGCGGTCCAGCGGTCCAGCCAGGTGCGCCACGGGTCGTCCCGCCCGAACAGCCGGGACAGCTCGCCGTGGTAGCCGGGCAGGTTGTCCTCGGTGAGCAGGTTCAGCTGCACGGCCGCGCGGACCGCGGGGGGCAGCCGGCTCTGGCTCTCCTCGTACGGCAGCGTGGCGAAGTCCCGGCCCTGGTGCCACGGCACGTACTCGTGCGGCAGCCACTCCTTCGCCATCGACAGGTGCCGCTCCAGAGCCTGCTCGAGCGCGTCGTCGAGCACCTCCTGCAGGGCGCCGAGCGGTGGTGCGGCCTTCACGGTCTCTCCTCGGTGAGGTGGGTGGCGAGCGCCTGGCGCAGCGGCCTGGCGGCCGTCCACGGGAAGCCCCCGACCGGAAGCGTCAGCAGCTCGCCGGCCGGCAGAACCGCGGCGATCTCGGCCGCGAGGTCCAGGGGGTGGAGCGGATCGTCGGGCTGGCCGGCGACGAGCACGGGAGCGGTCACGTTCAGCAGCACGTCCCGGTGCATGACCGGGCGGTCGGGCCGGCGCGGGCGGGGAGCGGGCTGCTGCACCAGCGCGGCGGCCCGGCGGGCGAGCAGCAGCC
>JAOPWI010000227.1 GCA_025965755.1 Frankiales bacterium
AGCGGCGCGCCGGCCGGCACCAGCAGGGCCTGCCGGTCGCGGACCGCCTCGCGGGCGACCTGCCGGGCGACCGCGGGGGTCAGCTGCGGCACCGGGCTGTCGTGTCCGGCGTAGCCGCGCAGGTAGAGGTCGTCGGCCACCTCGTCGACCAGGGCGTCGACGGTCTCGACGACGTCGGCGCCGGGCTCCCGGTTGCCGGCCATGCCGAGGCCGTCGAGCATCCGCTGGCAGAAGCTGTGGGTCGTGGTGATGGTGGCCGCGTCGAAGTCCGACAGCGCCAGCAGCAGCCGGCGCCGCCGGTCGGTGACCACGTCGTCGTCCGCGCTCGCCAGGTGCGCCAGCAGCGGGTCACCGGACGCCCGCGCGGCAGCCGGGTCGGCGAGCCCGTGCGCCGCCTGGGTCAGGCGCAACCGGGTCCGCTCCCGGAGCTCCTGGGTGGCCGCCCGCCCGAAGGTGACCAGCATGACCTGCGAGAGCTGGACGTCGGTCTCGGCGACGTAGCGCACCGTCAGCGAGGCCAGCGTCCACGTCTTTCCGGTGCCGGCGCTGGCCTCGAGCACGACCGTGCCCTCCGGCAGCGGGCCGAACGGGTCGAACGCCGGCCTCACGGCTGCCCCTGCGTCTCGGCGCCGAGCAGCGGCGCCCACAGCCGCTGGGCCAGGACGCCGAAGCGGGTCGGATCCTGCGACCAGCTGCGCTCGTCGTCGGCCGGCGGCTCGCCGAGCAGGACGTCCAGCCGTGGCGACCGGCCGTGCAGCCAGGCCAGGTGGCGGTCGGTGCCGTCGCCGAAGGTGCTGTCCCACTCGGCCCGCGCCGCGTCGAGCGCCTCCGCGACCGTGCCGCCGCTCGCGCGCCGGTCCGCGTAGACCGCGCTCGCCCCGGTGGCCACCGGCAGCGGCGCCCTCAGCCCCCGCTCGCGCAGGTCGACGAGCCGGCGCAGCTGCTCGAGCGGGTCGGGCGGCGCGAGCAGGGTCGACCGCCAGGACGGCCGGCGGTAGCCGCCCCGGCCGGTGGTCACCGCCCGCCACTCCCCCGCCGGCCCGCCCGCCGCGACAGCGAGCAACCGCACCCACGCGGCCATCCGGTGCTTGGCGGCGAGCCGGGAGTAGGAGGAGCTGGCCAGCACCTGTCCGTGCACGCCGGTGACCGTGCCGGTGAGGCGCCGGCCGCCACCCAGATCGCAGACGACGTCGACCGTTGCCGGCTCACCGGCGTGCACCGGCAGGCAGGCCTGTGCGAGCACGTCGACTGCCGCCTCCAGGTCGGTCAGCAGGGCGACGCCGAGCCGGGCCGGCGGCAGCGTTCCGCGCCGCCACTCGGCCTGCCGGAACTCGACCGCGCCCACCCCCCGCAGCCGGGCGGTGAGCATGCGCTCCCCGACGCCCCAGGCGCTCAGCGGGTCGAGGTCGGTGTCCAGCGCGTCGGCCGGCTGGTCGTCCTCCTCGGGCACGCGCACGCCCAGCCGCTGGCGCAGGAAGGCCTGCGCGGGGTGGACCGCGAAGGCCACCAGGTCGGCCAGCTCGACGTGACCCAGCGGCCTCGCCGGCAACGGACCGGACATCCGGCCAGGCTCGGGGACCCGGGCGGCCACCCCGGCCCGGGCGCCACGGAACGCCGCCGGATCGAAGCTGAACGGGTCGGCCGCCGCGAAGTTGCGCGGGTCGAACGGCTGCAGCGGGTGGCGCCGGACGACGTCGGCCACCCCGACGCCCGCGGTGTCCGCGACCACGTCGAGCAGCTCTCCAAGCGGCACGGCCGGCGGGCGAGGGCTGCCGGACACCGGGTCGGCGCCGGTGTAGAGCACGAGCAGCCGCTCGCCCGCCGACAGCACCGCGTCCAGCAGCAGCTGGCGGTCCTCGCTGCGGCGGTCCCGCTCGCCCACGCACGGGTCGCGGGCCAGGACGTCGTCGCCGTCCACGCCGGCGCTGCGGGGAAAGACGTCGTCGTCCAGGCCCAGCAGGGCGACCACGCGGTGCGGCACCGAGCGCATCGGGACCATGGTGCAGACGGTCAGCTCACCGGTGCGGAAGTTGGCCCGGGTCGGCCGGCCGGCCAGCCGGCTGGCCAGCATCGCCCGCACGTCGGCCAGCCGCAGCACGGCCGAGCCCGCGTGCTCGGTGGCCGCCGACAGCTCGCGGCGGGCCTCCGCCAGCTGCCAGGCGTCGGCCTCGGCGACGTCGGTGAGCAGGTCGAGCGCACGGCTGAGCGCGGCCGTCCACTCCGGGGCCGTCTGCGGCCCCTGCAGCCGGCCGAGTGCGGCGGCGAGCCGGTCCACCAGCTCCGCCAGCCGGCCGGCCAGGTCGACGTCGGTGCCGTCGACGTCGTCCAGCGGCAGGGCGGTGTCCAGCCAGGACAGGTCGCTCTCGTCGGCGGCCACGCCGAGCAGCAGCCGGTCCAGGCCGGTGGTCCAGGTGTTCTGCGGCAGGTCCCCCAGGCCGTGCGCCTCGCGCTGCCGCCGCCCGATGCCCCACCGGACGCCGGCCCGGACGGCCCACACCCGCACCTGCTCGAGATCGTCGGCGTCCAGGCCGAAGCGACGGCGCACCGGGGCGCTGGCCGCGAGGTCGAGCAGCTGGCTGGCGGTGACGCGGGCGTCCGCGAGCGTGAGCAGCCCGGCCACCGTGTCCAGCAGCGGGTTGGTCTGGCGCAGCGACCGGTCCGCCAGCCGCACGCGGAGCCGGTGCCCGGGATGCGCGTCGTGGCCGGCGGCCGGGCCTTGACCGAAGCCGGCGCGGACCAGGGGCGCGTAGGTCTCCACGTCCGGGCACATCACGAGCACGTCGCGCGGCTCGAGCGTCGGGTCCTGCTCGAACAGGTGCAGCAGCGCCTCGCGCAGCACCTCGACCTGGCGGCCCGGGCCATGGCAGGCGTGCACCTGGACCGTGGCATCGAGCGGAACCCGGCCGGCCGGCACGAGGTCGTCGCGCACAGCCGCCTGCAGCGCGCCGAGCAGGCTGGGTGGCCTGGCCCCGTCGGTGTGGTGCGTGTCGGTGGCGGCCACCGGCTGCAGGCGACCCTGCAGCTCGCGGGTGTCCCGTGCCAGGCTGGCGAGCAGCGGGTGCCGGGCCGCGAGCGAGGTCGTGTCGGCGCTGCGCCGGCCGGCCGGCGCGCAGCCGGTCAGCCGGTCCCACAGGGCCGGGCTCGGGTGGGGCAGCCACAGGTGCACAACCCGGCCGGACGCGAGCGCGCCGAGGACAGTGACCTGCTCGGTGGTCAGCCGGGTCGGCCCGAACAGCGACAGCCGCTCGGGCAGGTCGACCACGCCCGGGTCGGCGCGCAGCCGCTCGCAGGCGCCGGCGAGCCGCTCCGCCGGGCTCGGCTCCCCGATCTGCTCCCGCAGCCGCCGCCACAGGACGGCCTGCCAGCTCAGGTCGTCGGGCAGCGCGGCGCCGGTGCCGTCGGTGTCCCGGCCGGCCGCCCAGTCGACGAGCATCGCGGGCCGCTCAGCGGCGTAGGCGGTGAACAGCCGGGTGAGCAGGTCAGCGGTGGCCCAGCGGCGGCTCCGGCGGGTGTCGTCGGCGTCGCGGCCCAGGTGGCTGGAGAGCACGCCGCACCACGACTCCCCCAGGCAGCCGTCGAGCACGCCGAGCAGGGTCCAGAGCAGCCGGGCGGGCGCCCAGGGGTCCTCGTCGGGGTCGGCGCCGCGGGACGCGGTGAGGACCTCCGCGACCAGGCGGGCCGGGCTGGGAAAGCGGACGTTGGCGCTGACGCCGTCCGCAGCGCTGGCGCCCAGCACGGCCGACAGGCGCTGGTGGAGCCAGCGCTCGACGCCCTTGGCCGGAACGGCCACCACCTCGGCGGTGAACGGGTCGGCCAGCGGCCGGCGCAGCACCTCGCCCAGGGCCTGGACGAGGCGGTCGGCCCGCTCGGCCCGGTGAAGGTGCAGCACCCGACCTTCCTACCGCCCGGGTCCGACAGTCCGCTGCCGCCGCCAGCTACCTCTTGGGTCGGCGGCTGCCCCCGTGCCAGTCCTCGGTCGTCCCGGCCGCATCGGCCGGCACGCCAAAGGACGGCAGCTGCGGCCGCTCGCGCAGGCTCCGCTTGAGCTCGGCGAAGCCCGGAAACGCCGCCAGCCCGATGACGTGGTCCCACAGCTCGACGGCCTGCTGCTCGTCCGGCAGCCGGCTGATCACCGGCCCGAAGAAGGCCACCCCGTGAGGCGGCTGGAAGTGCAGGATCGGCGTGCCGACGTCCTTGCCGGTCAGCGCCAGCGCCTCGTCCTTCTCGGCCGTGAGCTCCTCGTCCCACGCGGTGTCCTCGAGCGCGTCCGCGAGCTCCGGGGCCAGCCCCGCCTGGCTCAGGAGCCCGCCGACCAGCTCGGGGGTCAGCGTCGCGGGGGCCAGCCCGCCGGCGGTCTGGAAGAGGTGCGTGCCGTACGCCTCGTACAGCGGCCCGACCGCCTCGCGACCGTGCTCGGAGCGGACCCGGGCGGCGACGCGGAGCAGCTTCAGCCCGGCGGTGTGCCCGGCCTCGTACTCCGGCGGGAAGTGCGCGTCGTAGTCGACGTGGGCGTTGAGCAGGCGCAGCGAGATGAACCGCCACTCCACGTCGTAGTCCCGCTGCCGCGCGACCGACCGCACCCACTTGCTGGTCATCCAGGCGAACGGGCAGACCGGGTCGAACCAGAAGCGCAGGTCGGGGGTCGTCATGTCCCCAGCGTCCCCTACGCGTCAGCGTCGCGGGTGCGCGCCCGGTGAGCGGGCCGATCAGCAGCGCACCGGGGGGCCGCCGGCTTGACAGCCGACCGCCCCGGCGCTTGCGTGGCACCCGGGGGTTCACCATGGGGCTGTACCGCGAACGGGTCGTGCCGCGCATCGTCAACGCGGTGTGCGGCCTGCAGGCCAACGACCGCTTCCGCGAGCGGGTCTGCGCCGGCCTGGCCGGCGAGGTGGTCGAGATCGGCTTCGGCTCGGGGCTGAACATCCCCTTCTACCCGCCGGGGGTGGACCGGGTGGACGCGGTCGAGCCGGCCGACCTGGGGTGGAAGCTGGCGGCCAGGCGGCTGGCCGACACGACCGTGCCGGTGCAGCGCTCCGGCCTGGACGGCGAGCGGCTGCCGTTCGCCGACGACAGCCACGACGCCGCGCTGTCCACCTGGACGCTGTGCACGATCCCCGACGCCGGGGCCGCGCTGGCCGAGCTGCGCCGCGTGCTCAGGCCGGGCGCGTCGCTGCACTTCGTCGAGCACGGGCTCGCTCCCGACCCACCGGTCCAGACGTGGCAGCGCCGCCTGGAGCCGGTGCAGAAGCGCCTCGCCGGCGGCTGCCACCTCACCCGGCCCGTGGTCGCCCTGCTCACCGCCGCCGGCTTCCAGATCGCCGAGCTGAAGGAGTTCTACGACAAGGGCGCGCCGAAGAGCCTCGGCGCGCTGAGCCTCGGCCGGGCCGTCAGCCCGTAGTCGGCTCCTGCGACGGCGTACGGGTCGCCGCCCGCAGCGCTGCCGCCGCCGCGACCGCGGCGACGGCCACCGTGGGCACCGCCCCGTCGGCACCGGT
>JAOPWI010000232.1 GCA_025965755.1 Frankiales bacterium
AGGTGCACTTCCCCGAGCTCGAGGTGGTCGGGGAAGCGGGTGCCGTGCTGCGCGAGCGCTGCGAGGCCGGGCTCGGCCGTCGCGGCATGCCCGCGACCGCGCAGGTCCGGGCCCGGCTCGAGGACGAGCTCGGGGTCATCCAGACGCTGGGCTATCCCTCGTACTTTCTGACCGTCGCCGACGTCGTCGACCTCATCAAGGGCATGGGCGTGCGGGCGGCGGCCCGGGGAAGCGGCGCCGGCAGCCTGGTCACCTACCTGCTCGGCATCAGCGACGTCGACCCGATCCGCTACGGCCTGCTGATGGAGCGGTTCCTGTCGCCGCTGCGCCACCAGCTGCCCGACATCGACCTCGATGTCGAGTCGGCCCGGCGCACCGAAGTCTACGAGCAGATCCTGCAGAAGTACGGCGGCGAGCGCTGCACCTGCGTGTCGATGATGGACACCTACCGCGCCCGGCACGGCATCCGCGACGTCGGCGCCGCCCTCGGCATGCCGCCTGGCGAGGTCGACGCGCTGGCCAAGGCGTTCCCGCACATCCGGGCCAACCAGGTCCGCGCCGCCCTGCGCGACCTGCCCGAGCTGCGGGCCAGCGGGCTGGCGCAGGGCGCGAACGCCGGCCGGGTCGACCTGCTGCTGCGCCTGGTCGAGCGGCTGGACGGGCTGCCCCGCCACATCGCGCTGCACCCCTGTGGCGTGCTGCTGTCCGACGCCACCCTGCTCGACCGCACTCCGGTCGAGTCCAGCTGGCTGGGCTTTCCGATGAGCCAGTTCGACAAGGACGACGTCGAGGAGCTGGGGCTGCTCAAGCTCGACGTTCTCGGCATTCGCATGCAGTCGGCGATGGCCTACGCCGTTCAGCAGGTCGCGCAGGTCGAGGGGGAGACGGTCGACGTCGACGCGATCGACCGGGCCGACCCCAGGACGTTCGCGCTCGTGCAGTCGACCAAGACGCTCGGCTGCTTCCAGATCGAGTCGCCCGGCCAGCGCGAGCTGGTCGGCAAGTTCGCTCCGGAGACGTTCGAGGATCTCATCATCGACATCTCGCTGTTCCGGCCCGGGCCGGTCAAGAGCGACATGGTGCGGCCGTTCCTGGAGGCCCGGCAGGGCTGGCGGGAGCCGGAGTATCCGCACCCGGATCTGGCGTACTGCCTCGAGCAGACCTGGGGCGTCGTCGTCTTCCACGAGCAGGTGCTCGAGATCGTCGCCACCATGACCGGCTGCTCGCTGGCCGAGGCCGACGAGGTCCGCCGGGCGCTCGGCGACCCGACCGGCCAGCCGGAGGTCCGGTTGTGGTTCATGCCCGCGGCGCTCGGCCGGGGCTACCCGATCGACGTGGTCGAGCAGGTCTGGGAGGTGCTCAAGGCGTTCGGGTCGTTCGGATTCTGCAAGGCCCACGCCGCGGCGTTCGCGCTGCCGACCTACCAGTCGGCCTGGCTCAAGGCCCACCATCCGGCGGCGTTCCTTGCCGGGGTGCTCACCCACGACCCCGGCATGTACCCCAAACGGCTGATCCTCGACGACGCCCGCCAGTTCGGCATCGCGGTGCTGTCGCTTGACGTCAACCTGTCCGAGGCCGGCTACACGGTGGAGAAGGTCGGCGTGCTCGACGAGCCGCCGCCCAAGATCCTGGACCAGCTCGACGACCCGACCGGGGGGCCGCGGGCGCCGGAGCCGGGGTTGCCCGACGGGCGGGGCACCGGCATCCGGATCGGGCTGGCCGAGGTCAAGGGCATCAACGACGCCGAGGTGGCCCGGATCGTCGCGGGTCGCCCCTACGCCAGCCTGTCGGACTTCTGGCACCGCGCGGCCGTCTCCCGCCCGGTCGCGGAGCGGTTGGTGGTCGCCGGTGCCTTCGACGGCCTGTACGGCCTGGGCTCGACCGTCCCCGGGCGTCGCCGCGGCCAGGTGACCCGTCGCGCCCTGCTGCTGCAGGTCGCCGAGCTCGACCGCTGGAGCCGCTCGGTGCACCAGGCCGGCCGGGTCCGTGGCCGCCGGCCGGCGCTGCCCGCCGCTGCGACGGAGGCGGGCAGCGCGCTGCTGTCGCTCGACGACGTCCGGGGCCGGGCCGCGAAGCAGTCGCAGGTGGCTGCGGTGGCCCCGCCGGTCGACGTTCAGCTCGCCCTCGATCTTGGCGACGAGCCCACCACCGAGGCGTCCGGGCTGCCGGAGATGAGCCGCGCCGAGCGGGTCCGGGCCGAGCTCGACGTGCTCGGGCTCGACGTGAGCAGCCACGTCATGGACGCCTACGGCCCGTTCCTCGCCGAGCTCGGCACGACGAAGGCCCGCGAGCTGCTCGGCTGCCGCAGCCGCCAGGAGGTGCTGGTGGCCGGGGTCAAGGTGGCCACCCAGACGCCGCCGATCCGTTCCGGTCGCCGGGTCATCTTCGTGACCCTCGACGACGCGACCGGCCCGCTCGACGCCACCTTCTTCGAGGACGCCCAGGTCGGCTACGCCTCGACCGTCTTCCACTCCTGGCTGCTCGTGGTGCGCGGCCTGGTCCGGCGCACCGGCCCGCGCGGCGTCTCGATGCAGGCCGTCGGCTGCTGGGAGCTGCCGGCGCTGCACGGCGCCTGGCTCGAGGGCGGCCTGGCCGCGGTCGAGGCGCTGATGGACACCCCGGCGGTGGTGACCGAGGCGGCGGTGCAGGGCGCGGCGGCCAGCCGCTCCAGCCGGCCGGTCATGACGAGCCCGCCGCTGCGCGGTGCAGGGTCCGGCCCCTCGAGGGTGGGCGGGGCCGTGCACGTCTACGCGACCGGCTTCCGGGCGAGCCCCTACGCCGACGTCAAGCCGGCCGGCGACGGCACGGGCACGTCCGGCGGCCAGGGCGTGCCGCGCAAGCTCTGGCACTCCAGCCCGGGCAGCTCCGGGCGATGACGCTGGGCTCTCCGGGTGATCCGGTGCCACCGCAGGAGCTGCAGCTCCTCCACGCCCGGCTCCGGCGGGCACCCCTGCCCCGGGCCGGGCCCCACCCCGCCCCGGGCTCCGGCGGCCCTCGCGCGCTCTCCGCCCGTGCTGGACGCTGCGGTCACGGCGGACTGACCGGCGCCCGGGCGGCGCGCTCACTAGGCTCCGGGAGGAGCGCGCCGTTCCTCGCGGCGCCGAGGGCAGGAGGACCGTGGCTGACCCCTCAGCCGACCGCGTCGCCGGTCCGGCCGGCCGCGCCGTCCGGCCAGGCGGACCCGCGGCCTCGGCCCGTACCGCCGTCGTCTGGGAGGTGCTCTCGAGCGCCCTGGCCGACGCCGACCCGGACGCCCGCGGGCTGGACGTCCTCGACGCCGGCGGTGGCAGTGGCGGCTTCGCCGTGCCGCTGGCGGAAGCCGGCCACCGCGTCGTCGTGGTCGATCCCAGCCCGGACGCACTCGCCGCGCTGTCCCGCCGCGCGCACGAGCGCGGCGTCAGCGACCGGGTGCGGGCGGTGCAGGGCGACGTCACCGACCTGCCGTCGCTCGCGGAGCTGGCCGATGGCGTCGACGTCGTGCTCTGTCACAGCGTGCTCGAGGTGGTCGACGACCCGGCCGCGGCGCTGGCCGCCGTCGCCGGCTGCCTGC
>JAOPWI010000291.1 GCA_025965755.1 Frankiales bacterium
TGACCAAGGCGCGGGAGCCGGTCCGGCAGCCGGCGTGACAGCCGGCGTGACCGGCCGCGCCCGGCGGCTGCTGGCCGGGCCGGGCGGTGACGCGCTCGGGCTGTGGGTGGCCAGCCGGATCGCCGCCGCACTGCTGACCCTCGTCGGCGCCTGGACGCTGTCCGGGCGGGCCGCCGGCGACGTGACGCCGTTCCTGCAGCGCTGGCAGCGCTGGGACGCCAACCTGTTCCGCAAGGTCGCCGAGCACGGCTACACCGGCTATCCGGTGGACTACCCCGACCGCGGCATCGAGGGGATCTTCCCCGGCTATCCGCTGCTGCTGCGCGCGGTGCACGAGGTGGTGCCGCTGTGGACGCTGTCCGGGCTGCTCATCAGCGCGGTGGCCGGCGCCTGGGCGGTGGTCGCGCTGGCCAGGCTGGCCGAGCTCGAGGGGGTGCCCGGCCAGCGGGCCGTGCTCTACCTGCTCGTCTCCCCGTACGCCGTCTTCCTCGCGGCGGCCTACTCGGAGGCGCTGTTTCTGGCGCTGGCCCTCGGGGGCTGGCTGTCCGCCCGCCGCGGGCGCTGGGCAGCCGCCGGCGTGCTGGTGGCGCTGGCCTGCGCGGTCCGGGTCAACGGGCTGTTCCTCGCCGTCGCGCTGCTCGTGCAGTACGCCGGGCAGGTCGGCCGCCCGCGCCGCGACGCGCTGTGGCTGCTGCTGCCGGTCGTCCCGCCGGTCGCCTACGCGACCTACCTGTACGGCCTGACCGGTGACCCGCTGCGCTGGCTGAACGCCCAGGAGCAGGGCTGGGGCCGGCAGCTGACCTGGCCCTGGCAGGCGCTGTCGGCCACCCTGGACCTGGCCGCCGACCCGCGGCTGCGCAGCGACTACTCCTGGGCGTTCGCCTCGGAGGTCGGAGCCGTCGCCGTGGGGCTGGTCGTGACCGGCGTGCTGCTGCGGCGCCGCCGGTGGGCCGAGGCCGTCTACGTCGGGCTCTCGGTGGGCGCGCTGGCCACGTCCAGCTACTACCTGTCGGTCAACCGGGCGACGCTGCTGTGGTTTCCGCTCTGGCTGCTGCTCGCCGGCGCGCTGGCCGGGCGGCCGCGGCTGCACGCGGCGTACCTGTGGACCAGCGCGCCGCTGATGGCCGGGCTGACCCTGGCCTACACCGGCGGCCGCTGGGTCGGGTGAGCGCTTCAGCCGCCCAGGTCGTAGACCGTGACGTTCCCGCGCTGCTGGCGGGTCACCCCGCCGATCTCGACCGGCGGCGGCGTCAGCGCGGCCTCGTACGCCGAGCCGGGCAGCAGGGCGTGGACGAGCACGACGCTGCGCACGCCGTACGCCCGCAGCACGGCGACCGCCTCCGGCGACGGAAAGGTCGTCGTCGCCTTGCGCATCGCGTCGACGCGCCCAGGAAGGAAGCCGCTGCTGCCGTTGGCGATCTCCGGGAAGCCCTGCGTCGACCACCACATGAACGTGTTGTCCTGGTACTCGCTGGTCGGCAGCAGCAGCAGCGGCTGCCGGACCGTCGCCAGGTCCAGGCCGGCCGGCGGCGGGGTGGGCGCCGGGTAGGCCAGCGTGTCGCGGCCCTCGAGAACGGCCACGCCGGTCAGCCCGACCGCCAGGGCCAGCCCGAGCTGCGGGCTGCCCACCAGGGTGCGCAGCCGGTCGATGCCGGTGGCCGCGAGCAGCCCGAGGGCCAGCCAGCCGGTCGTCACCAGGCGTCCGGGCGTGCGCACGCCCTGCCAGCCGGGCAGGTGCTCGAAGACCGGGACGTAGGTGAAGCGCCCGCCCGCGGGCCCCATGGTGCCCAGCGCGAGCAGCACGCAGACGCCGACGGTGACGCCCAGCGCGATCCGGCGGCGGGCCGGGGCCCGGCCCCAGAGCAGGCCCAGCGCGCCGAGCACGGTGACCGCCAGGCCGGGTGCCAGCGTGTTCTCCGGCGCGAAGGGCAGCCCCTCGCGCAGGCCCTGGGTGACCTCGCCCCAGGACGCCGACTCCGCCGGGGCGGTCACGAACCCGCGCAGCGGCGGCGAGTAGAGCGCCACCGTGGGCAGGTCGCGGCGCGACTCCGGGAACTGCTCGACGACCGCGTTGTAGGGCGCCGACAGGGCGAGCCCGGTGGCCAGGAACAGCGCCACGCCGAGGGCGTCGGCGCGCAGCAGCGGCACGGGCACCGCCACCTTGCGCAGCGCCAGCCGGGTCAGGCCGATCAGCGTGAGCAGGCCCAGCAGGTAGGCGAACTGCAGGCCGATGCCGAAGCCGAGCGAGAGCTGCCAGCAGGCGGTGACCCAGCCGGCCAGCGCCCAGCCCGGCCGCACCGGCGGCCGCTCCCCGTCCCGCCTGCGCCCGATGGCGTGCCCGCGGGCCAGCATGGCCAGCGCCAGCGGGATGCCACCCGTCGACAGGATGTTCAGGTGCCCCGACTGGGCGATGCGCCAGGGATTGAAGGCGTACGCCACGCCCGCGAACGCCGCGGCACCCCGGCTGCTGCCGAGCTGGCGCGCCAGCAGGTACGTCCCGGCGAAGGCCAGCGCGTGCGCCAGCACGAAGGCCACGTTGTAGCGGACCAGCGCGGCGTCCGGGCCGCTGCCGATCAGGCCCAGCGGCGCGTAGCCCAGCAGCGAGTCGGAGTACGCCAGCGGCCGGGCCAGCGGGGCGAAGATGTTGGCCTCGAACAGCGAGCTGGGCTGGGTCTTGACCGCGTGGCCGACCCAGGCGAGCTGCCAGGTCTGCAGCAGCGGGTCGGCGGTGTCGGTGGACACCGTCGAGGCCGGTGAGCGCAGCGCACCCCGCTTGAGCAGGCACGTCAGCAGCAGTCCGCCGAGCAGGGCCAGCAGCCCCTCGGCAACCACGCCGCGCAGGGCCAGGGGGCGGCGAGACATGCGCGGCACCCTAGTTGGCACGCCCGGCCGGGCCCCGTTCCCGCGGCTAGGGTCGCGCCCGTGTCCGCCTCCCTTCCGGCCGTCCCCACCGCGGTCGACGCCGAGCTGCCGAGCTGGCGCACCGCCCTGACGTACTGCGTGAAGGTCTACGTCGGTATCCGGGTGGCGCTGTTCGCGCTCGGCCTGCTGGTCACCGGCCTGCTGCCGCAGAACGAGCGGGTCGGCGTGCCCGGCTGGGACGCCCCGCCGGTGCAGGGCGGCTGGCAGAACATCGGCACGGCGTGGGAGCGCTCGGACGCGCTCTGGTACCTGAGCATCGCCCAGGACGGCTACCGCGGTGACGACAGCAGCGGCGCGTTCTTTCCCCTCTACCCGTCGCTGATCAAGCTGGTGTCGCTGCTGTTCGGCGGCGGGCACGAGCTGCTCAGCGCCTACGTCGTCACCAGCGTCGCGCTGCTGGCCGGGCTGGTCGTGCTGTACCGGCTGACCGCGCTGGAGATGTCGGAGCCGGCTGCCCGCAAGGCAGTGCTCTATCTGTGCCTGTTCCCGACCGGCTTCTTCCTGTTCGCGCCCTACACCGAGGCGCTGTTCCTCGCCCTGTCGGTCGGGACGCTGTACGCCGCCCGCCGCCGGGAGTGGGCGCTGGCCGCCGGTCTCGGCGTGCTGGCCGCGCTCACCCGCAGTCCCGGCGTGCTGCTCGCCCTGCCGCTGGCTGTCGAGGCGCTGCTCCAGGAGCGCGCCGCCCCCGGACCGCTGTCCCGCCGGGCGCTGCGGCTGGCCGGCAAGCTGACCGCCGCGGGCGCCGCCGGGCTGGGCCTGCTGGCGTACCTGTCGTACTGGGAGCTGTCCGGCAAGGGCGACTTCCTGCGACCGCTGGACCTGCAACGCAGCGGCTTCGCCAAGGAGGGCTCCACGCCCTGGGAGACGATCGTCGACGGAACGCGGATCGCGTTCCAGTTCCCCGGGCAGTCGCCGGGCGGCTACTTCGCGATCGACTGGATCGTGCTGGTGGTGCTCGCCGCCACCGGCGTCTGGGTGGCGCTGCGCCTGCGGGCCACCTGGTCGGTCTACCTGTGGGTGAGCCTGCTGTTCCCGCTGCTGCTGCAGTTCCCCGGCCGGCCCCTGCTGTCGCTGCCCCGCATCTATCTGGTGGTCTTCCCGATGGTCTGGGGGCTGGTCCGCCTGGCCGAGCGCGGCAGAGCGCACGACGCCGTGCTGGCGACGCTGGCTGCCGGCATGGGGCTGTGCGCCGCCCTGTTCGTGAGCAGCTACCCGCTCTTCTAGGTGCCCTGCCGGCGTGCGGCCCGCGCGCGCCGGCGGTCCTCAGGCAGGCAGGCGCGCGCGCAGGAACGCGATGTCGGCGGCCTGGCCCTCGACACCTCCCGGCGTCTCGCAGACGACCGGGGCGCCGGCGGCGGCCACGACGGCGACCAGCACGTCGGGGTCGATCTGCCCGGTGCCGAAGTTGGCGTGGCGGTCGGCTCCGCTGCCGAACGCGTCCCGCGAGTCGTTGGCATGCACCAGGTCGATGCGGCCCGTGATGGCCAGCACCCGCTCGACCAGGTCGACCAGCTCCTCGCCGCCGGCGTGCGCGTGGCAGGTGTCCAGGCAGAACCCGACGCCCTCGAACCCGCCGACGGCGTCCCAGAGCCGGGCGATCGCGTCGAGCCGGCGGGCCAGGGCCAGCTCGCCGCCGGCGGTGTTCTCGATGAGCACCGGCAGCGGCCGCTCCATGCGCGCGAACGTCTTCACCCAGTTGTCCACGCCGGTCTGCGGGTCGTCGCCCTTGAGCACGTGGCCACCGTGCACGACGATCGCCTTGGCGCCGAGCCGGGCGGCCGCCTCGGCGTGCTGGGCCAGCAGCTTGCGCGACGGAATGCGGATGCGGTTGTTGCCGGTCGCCACGTTCAGGACGTACGGCGCGTGCACGTACAGGTCCACACCCTCGTCGGGCGAGACGTCCGGGACCACCGGGGCCTTCCACCCCTGCGGGTCGCCGAGAAAGAACTGCACGAGGTCGGCGCCCCGGGCCCGGGCCTGGCCCAGCGGGTCCGACTGGTCGACATGGGCTCCGATGCTCAGCACGCCCCCACGGTAGGGCGAGGCCGCGAGGCAGGGGGCGCAGCGGCGACGGCGAACAGGGCATCATGACGGGCATGGGGAGGTTCGCCGGGATCGTCGCCGGGCTCGCGCTGCTCGTGGCGTCGCTGCTCGGCGCGGCCTCGCCAGCGCAGGCCGCGGTCAAGGACATCCGCATCACCCAGAGCGGCCCGGAGCCCCAGGTGCTGGTGGTCGCGGCCGGCGACACCGTTCGCGTCGTCAACGCCGACACGTTCGTGCACCGCGTCGTCAGCAGCAGCGCCGGCTGGGCCTTCGACACCGGCTCGCTGCTGCCGGGCGAGGCGTACGAGGTGAAGCCCGCACTGAGCCGGGCGGGCAGCTACACCTACCGCGGGGACGGGCTGGACCGGTTCCAGGGCCGTGTCACCGTGCCCGGCGCGCCGCAGGCCTCGGCCGGTGCGTCCGCCTCGCCC
>JAOPWI010000426.1 GCA_025965755.1 Frankiales bacterium
GGTGCACCCGACGTCGCGACGACGACCCGCTCGGCCCGCAAGGCGCCCGGCGCCGTCGTGGAGGTCGCTCCCAGCGCCGCGGCCCCGGCGGCGGTGGCGGCTCCGGCGAAGAAGGCCGCCCGCCCGGCTGCTGCCAGCTCTCCGGCTGCCAGCTCCCCGGCTGCCAGCTCCCCGGCTGGCGCGGCTGCCGGCAAGCGCGGCACGGTGGTGGTCATTCCGGATCGCGGGCGCTTCCACCGCGCGGAGTGCCGCTACGTCCGCGGTGCCGGTGACGCGGTCGAACTGACCAAGGCCGCCGCCTCCCGCCAGGGCTACCAGGCCTGCGGCGTCTGCCACCCGTAGCTCCCGCTCCGTCACGCACCCCGGGCGGCGCCGAGGCTGGTCTGACCAGCTCCGGCGCCGCCCGGCGCGTGTCCGGGCGCCTGGGCGGCCCGGACACGCTCCGGCGACGGTCAGGCGCCGGCGACCCGCAGCCAGAAGGTCAGGCCCAGGTCGGGGTGCTCGTGCGGCGCCAGGTCGGCGCGCGGGCGGCCCTCGGTCACGGTGACCGCCAGGACCTCCTCCGCCAGGTGCGGGCTGCCCTCGCGGAGCGCGTCGGCGAGCTCGCCCTCAGCGGCCCACCACAGCTCGACCCGGTCGCTGACCTCGAGCCCGGACGTCTTGCGCCCGTCCTGGACCAGCCGGACCGCGTCCCGGACGAGCCCGGTACGCCGCAGCGCCGGCGTGATCTCCAGGTCGAGCGCCACCGTCTCGCCGGAGTCGCTCGCGACGGCCCAGCCGGTGCGCGGGGTCTCGGTGACGACGGCCTCCTCGGGGCTGATCTCGAGCGTCTCGCCCTCGACCTGCACGGACGCCGTGCCGGCCTTGAGCGCCGCGGCGAACGCCGCCGGGTCGGTGGCGGCGATGGCCGCGGCGACCGTGGCCGTTCGCTTGCCGAACCGCTTGCCGAGCGCCCGGAAGTTGGCCTTGACCGACGCGTCCACCAGGTCACCGGCCAGCGGCTCGAGCGACTGGACGTTCAGCTCGCGGGCCACCAGCTGCTGCAGCTCGGCCGGCAGCGACTCCCAGCCGGCGGCGGACACGAGCGCCCGCCCGAGCGGCTGGCGGGTCTTGGTCTTGGACTCCGCCCGCGCCTGGCGGCCGAGGTCGACCAGCCGGCGGACCTGGGCGACCTGGCGGGCCAGGTCGACGTCCACCAGCGAGCCGTCCACCTGCGGCCAGCGCGCCAGGTGCACCGAATCGGGCAGCTGCGCGTCGGGGTGGCTCTGCGGCCCGTAGACCGCGCCCCAGACCTCGTCGGTGACGAACGGCGTGAACGGCGCCATGAGCAGGGTCAGCACGTACAGGCACTCGTGCAGCGTGGCGAGGGCGGCCGGGTCGCCGTCCCAGAACCGGCGGCGCGAGCTGCGGACGTACCAGTTGGACAGGTCGTCGATGCAGGTCGACAGCGCGCGGCCGGCGCGCAGCGAGTCGAAGTCCTCGAGCGCCTCGGTGACCGTGATCGCGGTGGCGTGCACCTGTGACAGCGCCCACCGGTCCAGCGCGGGCCGCTGTGCGGGCGCCGGCGCGGCGCTGCCGGGCACCCAGCCGTTGACGTTGGCGTAGAGCGTGAGAAAGGAGGCGGTGTTCCAGTAGGTCAGCAGGACCTTGCGGACGGCCTCCTCGATCTGCTCGTGACCGACGCGCCGGGCCGACCACGGCGAGCCACCGCAGAGCATGTACCAGCGCAGCGCGTCGGCTCCGTGCCGCTCGAACAGCTCGAACGGGTCCAGCACGTTGCCCAGGTGCTTGCTCATCTTGCGGCCCTCGCCGTCGAGGATGTGCCCGAGGCAGAGCACCGTCTCGTACGAGGAGCGGTCGAACACCAGCGTGCCGACCGTCATGAGCGTGTAGAACCAGCCGCGGGTCTGGTCGATCGCCTCGCAGATGAACTGCGCCGGATAGGCCGGCTCGACCCCGCTGTGCGGGTAGCCGACCTGCGCGAACGGCATGGCGCCGGAGTCGTACCAGCCGTCGATGACCTCCGGAACGCGCCGCGCCTCGGCGCCGCACTGTCCGCCCGGGCCGGTCTGCGACGGGGCGCTGCAGGTGACCACGACGTCGTCGACGTACGGGCGGTGCGGGTCGAGCGAGGACAGCTCCCGGCCGGCCGCCTCGCCCAGCTCGGCCAGCGAGCCAAAGGCGCGCCAGTGCGTCTGGTCGGCCGTGCAGCGCCAGACCGGCAGCGGGGTGCCCCAGTAGCGGTTGCGGGACAGCGCCCAGTCGATGTTGTTGTCCAGCCAGTCGCCGTACCGGCCGTGCTTGATCGTGCCGGGGTACCACTGGGTCTTCTCGTTCTCCGCGATCAGGCGGTCCTTGATCGCGGTCGTGCGGATGTACCAGGACGGCAGCGCGTAGTAGAGCAACGCGGTGTCGCAGCGCCAGCAGTGCGGGTAGCTGTGCTCGTACGGCACCTCCCGGAACAGCAGGCCCCGCTCGGACAGGTCGGCGACGAGCGCCCGGTCAGCCGCCTTGAAGAACTGGCCGCCGACCAGGGGCAGGTGCTCCTCGAAGGTGCCGTCCGGGCGGACCGGGTTGACCACGGGCAGGCCGTACTTGCGCGCGACGAGCATGTCCTCGGCGCCGAAGGCGGGGGACTGGTGGACCAGGCCGGTTCCGCTCTCGGTCGTCACGTAGTCGGCCACCCCGACGAAGTGCGCGCCGGGAATCTCCACCCAGTCGAACGGCCGCGCGTACGTCGTGTGCTCCAGCGCCGTGCCGGGGAAGCGCTCGAGCACCTCGACGTCGTCGCCCAGAACCTGCAGCAGCGCCTCCGCGACGACCAGCACCTCGTCGCCGCGCCGGGCGGCGACGTAGGTGACCTGGGGGTTCACGGCCACGGCCGTGTTGGAGACCAGCGTCCAGGGGGTCGTCGTCCACACCAGGAGTGCAGCACCCAGGTCCGACAGGGGACCGCTCGTCACCGGAAAGCGCACGTAGACGCTGGGGTCGGTCACCGTCTGGTAGCCCTGCGCCACCTCGTGGTCGGACAGCGCGGTGCCGCAGCGGGGGCAGTACGGCGCGACGCGGTGGTCCTCCACCAGCAGCCCCTTGTGGGCCACCTGCTTGAGCGACCACCAGACGCTCTAGATGTAGGTGGCGTCCATGGTCCGGTAGGCCGAGGCCATGTCGACCCAGTAGCCCATGCGACGGGTCATCCGCTCG
>JAOPWI010000388.1 GCA_025965755.1 Frankiales bacterium
GCCCCCGCCGAAGCCGCCGCTGGCGTCCTCCACGCCCTCCTCGTATCCGGCGTGGTAGCCGCCACCGCCCCAGCCCCCGAAACCGCCGCCCAAGGCGCCGCCGACCATGCCGCCCACCAGCATCGACTGCCAGAACGGGACGGCGTACCAGCCGCCGGGGACCATCGCGCCGCCGAGCATGCCGCCGCCCCAGTAGTGCTGGCGGCCCGGCGCGTAGGACGGCGAGCCTTCGTACTCCTCATCTCCGACCTGGACCGCCTCGCGGCGGCTGAGCTGCGGGCCCTGCGCCGGTGGCGGCGGCACCTCCGGACCCGGGTCGAGCCCCAGCCGCTCGCGGGCCAGCCGGGCGGCCGCGATGCCCTCGGCGACCGTGCGCCGGGCCGCCTCGAACTCTCCCTGGGTGTCCGCCGAGGACAGCAGCGCCCCGGTCGCGTTGTAGCGCTCGGCGGCGTCGGCCAGCGCCTGCCGGGCGACCGGGTCGTCACCCGGGTGCAGGTTGGACACGTCCGCACCGAGCCGGTTGTAGAGCGACTCGATGTCGGCCCGCGAGCCCTCCATGTCCTTGAGCGCCTGCTGCTTGCGCGTGCGGGAGCGCGAGAAGACGTACCCGACAACGCCGAGGCCGAGCAGGCCCAGCACCGCCAGCACGGTGCCGCCGCCCTGGACGCCGGTGCCGTTCTGACCGCCCTGGTAGCCGCCGCCGCTGCTCGGGCCGCCACCGCCCGCCGCGCCGCTCTGCGCGACCTGCTGAACGCTGGCGATGGCGCGGACCAGGCCTTCGGTCAGGTCGCCGTTGCCGGTCTCGCGCTGGGCGATCGCGTCGGTCTGGCCGCTCTGCAGCCCCAGGCCGCCGCTGTTGCCGCCGGTCACCCGGTCGCCGGCGACGGTGAACAGCACCGCGCGGCCGAGCCGCCGGCCGATCGCGGCGTTCAGAGCCGTGTGCCCGCCGCTGGCGTCGGCGGCCCGGGCCGGCAGCAGCGCGACGTAGACGGGCACCTGACTGCGCTCGATCTGGCTGCGCAGCGGGCCCGCGTCGACGTCGCCGTCGTAGTCCGGGTCGACGTAGACCGGGTCGCTGCGCAGGTCGCTGACGACGTCGTCGGGGCCGGTGTTGCTGCTCGAGGCCACGGCGGGCCCGGCGAGCAGGGTCACCAGCACGGGCAGGAGCAGCAGGACACTCCAGCGAGTACGCATGAGGCGTTCTTACCCTCTGCGCGTCCCCTACTCGGCGACGAAGGCCCGCACGGAGTCGGCGATCAGCTGCACGGCGATGGCCGACAGCAGCAGGCCGGCGATGCGCGTCAGCAGCACGATGCCGGCTTCCCCGATGACCTTGGTGATCCCGGCGCTGAAGCGCAGGGCCAGGTAGACCGCGAGGTGGATCGCCACGATGCCGGCCGCGATGGCCACGAACTCGCCGGCCTCGTCGGCCTGCTGCACGAAGACGATGGTCGCCACGATGGCCCCCGGACCGGCCAGCAGCGGCGTCCCCAGCGGCACCAGCGCGACGTTGACGTCACGGACCTCGGCCGGGTCCTCGCCGCGGTCGGTGAGCAGCTCGAGCGCGACGATGAGCAGCAGCAGGCCGCCGGCTCCCTGCAGCGCCGGCACGCCGATCTTGAGAAAGGCCAGGATCTGCTGGCCGACCAGGGCGAAGATGCCGATGACGAACAGCGAGACGAGCACGGCCTGCCCGGCCAGGCGCTTGCGCGTACGCGTCGTGCGCCCGGCGGTCAGCCCCAGGAACAGCGGGATGCTGCCCAGCGGATCCATGATCACGAAAAGCGTCAGGAAGACCTCGCCGAAGGTGGTCGGGTCGAGGACGTCCTGCAGGCTCACCCCGTCACGACCTCGAGTCCGGTGGCCCGCTCGACGACCGCCTCATACGACGCCTCGGGAGTGAGGTTCTCGCCGAGCCGGACCGTCTTGTTGGTGCCGTGGTAGTCGCTGGAGCCGGTGGTGAACAGGCCGAGCGCGGCGGCCACGTCGCGCAGGTGCGCGCGGGCCGCCTCGTCGTGGTCGACGTGGTCCACCTCGAGCCCGGCGAGCCCGGCCTCGGCCATCTCCTCGATGACGCTGTCGTCCACGGTGCGGCCGCGCTTGCTGGCCGACGGGTGGGCGAAGACGGCCACGCCGCCGGCACCGACCACCAGGCGTACGGCGTCCACGACGCCCACCTCGGCCTTCGGCGCCCAGAAGCGGCCTCCGGTGCCGATCCACTCGGGAGCGAAGGCCTCGCCGACGCTGGCCACGCAGCCGGCCTCCACCAGCGCCTGGGCGACGTGCGGGCGCCCGACGGTGCCCCCGGCCAGCTCCTGCACGCGCTGCCAGGTCACACCCGTGCCGGCCGCCTCCAGGCGCCGGGCCATCGTCTCGGCGCGGCCCACCCGGGAGGCGCGCAGCTCCGCGCGCACCGCGGCGAAGGCCGGTTCCGCCGGGTCGAACAGGTACGCCAGCAGGTGCAGGCTGATGCCGCCGGAGTCGCAGGACAGCTCCGTGCCCCGGACCAGGGTCAGGCCGGCGGGCAGCCCGGCGAGCGCCTCGTCGTGGCCGCCGGTGGTGTCGTGGTCGGTCAGCGCGACGACGTCCAGGCCGGCGTCCCGGGCCTCGCGCATGAGCTCGGCGGGAGGCGTCGTGCCGTCACTGGCGGTGCTGTGGGTGTGCAGGTCGATGCGGCGGGCGGGCACTGCGGCTCCTCGTCGATCAGGTCTCGCAGGCTAGCGGGAGCCGCCGAGCGCGCCGGCTCAGCCGGCCAGCCGGGTGGTGGGCGCGCCGATCGGGAGGACCTCGCCGACGTGCGCGAGGTCGCGCAGGTCGTGCAGCGCCACGTCCTCGAGCAGCACGAGCTCGGCCGTCGGTGGCCACAGCACCGCCCACAGCCACACGCCCCCGGCCTCCCCGACAAAGGCCGCCCGGTCAGCAGCGCCGGTGGCGCACCGCCACAGGGGGGTGTCGTGCCCGGACGCCTGGACCTTCGCGTCGGGTGGGCCGTCGGCGGACAGGCCCGGATCGACCCCGGTCATCCCCGCGTAACGCGCGCCGAGCCCGGTGCCCGGCTCCTCGGCCACGAGCACCATGTCGGCC
>JAOPWI010000063.1 GCA_025965755.1 Frankiales bacterium
ACTGCCGCCCATGCCGCCGGGGACCAAGTTGAGCATGCTGAGGGTGACACCTGACGTGCCGGTCACCGAGGTTCGTCGCCGTGGCTCGGGTCGTTCTGTGCCCGCTCCACCCGCTCCAGCTCGAGACGCAGTAGCGCCACCTCCTCCGCCAGCGTCCGGGTCTCCTCCTCCGTCACGCCCGACTCGTAGCTCAGCTGCATGATCACCGCGAGCATCGTCAGGATCGCGACGAAGAACAGGAAGTTGGCCGGCGTCTGCACGCCGGCTGCGCTGCTGAGAACTTCGAGCAGTCGCGGCGCGGCAGCGAAGGCGAGCGACACCAGGGACAGCCCGAGCCAGAGAACGGCGTACTTGCCGCGCAGGTGTCGCCGGCGCAGCAGCTCGACGACGAGGCTGACGACGGCGATTGCGGCAGCTACCCCCAGGATGTACGCGCTGTGCGTCACAGCTGCTCCTCCTCGTAAGGCCATCTCCGGACGAGCGCCAGCAGCAGGGCAGCCGCTGCGCGGCCGAGGTACAGGCTCGCGGACAGGACGCCCTGGCTCGCTCGACCCGCCGACCGCGCGCGCATGGCGACGGGTACCTGCCCCACGGTCAGCCCCACGCGGCGCGCGATCACCAGCGACTCGACGGTGTCGCCGAGGTACTCCGCGGGGTAGTGCGTCGCGAAGACCCCGATGGCGCGCGGCCCGGCCGCTCGGAACCCCGATGTCGCATCGGTGATGCGCGTTCCGACGATCAGGCTCATGGTCCGGGACAACACGCGCATCGCCCAGCCGCGCGGGCCAGTGACGCGGTAGTCGCCGACACCCGCGAACCGGGCCCCGATGACGATGTCGCTGTGGGTGAGCGCCTCTAGCAGCTGCGGGACGAAGGTCGGGTCGTGCTGACCGTCCGCGTCGATCTGCACGACGACGTCGTAACCGTGGCGCCGGGCATACCGGAAGCCCGTGCGCATGGCACCGCCGACGCCGAGGTTGTACGGCAGCCGCGCCACCTGCGCGCCGGCCGCCTTGGCGACCTCCGACGTTCGGTCCCAGGAGCCGTCATCGACAACCAGCACGTCGACACCCGCCATCGCCGCTCTCACCTCGGCGATGACGGTGGCCACCGACGCGGCTTCGTTCCACGCCGGGATCACGACGAGGACGCGCCTCAGCGCGGGAGTTGCCACGGCCGCAGAGGCTACTGAGCCTGGGCGGCTCACACTCGCCCCACGACCTGCAGGACCTTGAGCACCAGATCGCTCCCCCGCGTCTGCCGGTGCGCCGGGCCACCCAAGGCATACCGCGCGCGGCCGTTTGCCGACTCCTGCGCCGCCAGCAGCTCCTCGAGCTGCTGGAGCGCGTCGGGCCGCAGGTCGTGTGCGAACAGCCGCAGCAGCTCCCGGTCCTGACGGCTGTGCTTGCGCGGCCCGTCGGCGGACAGCTGCCGCCGCACGCGCCCCGCGAGCCTCGACGCCGGCCCGCTGCCCATGCCCACGGCATTGCCGGCGTGCTGTCGGTACTGCACCACCAGGTGGTCGTCGTACAGGACCGTGCCGCAGCCGGCGAGCACCAGGTACAGCCACGCGTCGTGCATGACGCAGCTGGTGGGCCAGCGACCTCGCACGAGCTCTCGAGCCTCGCGGTTGAGCACGACGGTGCAGCCGAGGGCGATGTTCTGCACCAGCGCGTTGGCGAACGATGGGCCGCGCACCGGCAGCTCGTGCGGGTACAGCGGCCGCAGCTGCTCGTCTGTCACGAGCACCCGGGCGCAGTAGAGGGCGGGTCCGGTGACGCCGGACAGCGCGGCGACAGCGCGCTGCAGCTTGTCCGGCGCCCACACGTCGTCCTGGTCGGCGAGGGCGAACAGGTCGGCGTCCGGAGCCACGTCGAGCAGCCGGAAGAACGCGTCCGGAACACCGAGGTTGTCGCCGAGCTCGACGTCGACGCGTAGGTCGTCGGCGTACGTGTGCAGGATCTGCGGCGTGCCGTCCGTCGAGCCGTCATCGCGGACGAGGAGCCGGAGCGGCTCCGTCTGGGCGAGGATGCTGTCGACCTGCTGCCGGAGGTACCGCTCGCCGTCGAACGTCGACATGAGCACCTGCACGGTCACAGCGTCTCCCCCACGTACAGCCGCTCGAGTCGCGCGACCATGCGGCGCGCGTCGAACTCCGGCAGGTGCGCCGTTGCCCTCTCGGCGAGGGTCCCCGGATCGGCGAGGACATCGGCTGTCGCCGCACGCAGTCCGTCGGCATTCCCGCGTCGGACGAGGCGGCCGGTGACGCCGTCCACCACCACATCGCGGACGCCATCCGCGTCGGTCGCGACGACCGGCACATTCGTCGCCATGGCCTGCAGCAGGGTTCGCGGCAGGCCCTCCCATCGGCTCGCGAGCACGAACACGTCCATCGCGTTGAGCAGCCTCGGCACGTCACGACGAAGTCCGGTCAGCACCACCTGGGCCGAGCCGCTCACAGCGCGCTCGACCGCTGGCCGAAGTGGGCCGTCGCCCACCAGCAGCAGCCGCAGCTCCGGGTCGGCGCGCAGCAGCGGCAGGACGGCGTCCAGCAGTAGCAGGGGGTCCTTCTGCGGGCTGAGCCGGCCGACGCTGCCGATGACGGGCGCGCCGGCGGGGATGCCGAGCTCTGCGCGCACGGCCGCACGGAGAGCGGGATTGAACCCGTAGTCGTCGAGTTCGAGGCCGCTGCGCACGGTCACGTACTGGTCTGCAGTGCCGACCCCGGCTGCGAGTCCCTTCGCCCGGTCGGCGTCTGCGACGACGACGAGCCGCTCGGCCAGCGGCGCGGTCCGCCGCTCCAGCGACTGCCACACCGCGCGCGCGAGGACCGGCTGCTGGTCGTGGAACGGCCATCCGTGAACGGTGTGGAGCACCCGCGGAGCCCCCGCCCGGCGCGCGGCGAGCCTGCCGACGATGCCGGCCTTGCTGCTGTTGGTGTGCACGACGTCGATGCCGCGCTGCCGGAAGAGCCGCGTGAGGGCGGGCACCGCCCTCACATCGCGCAGCGGGTCCACCTCCCGCACGAGGTCCGGCACGACGACGAGCTCAACGCCGCGGCGACGCACCTCTTCGTGGAGCGAGCCCTCTGACCCTGTCTGCGGCCCGCACACGATCAGCGGCTCGAACCGCGACCGGTCAGCCAGCGCCGCCGCGAGCAGCACAGTCTCCTGCGCGCCGCCCACGATCATCCGCGTGATCACGTGCGCCACGCGCAGCGGACGCTCAGCAGGCACAGAGCACCGTAACCTGACTCCTCGTGCGTGCCCTCATCACCGGCGGAGCCGGCTTCATCGGCTCCCACCTCGCCGACGCGCTGCTCGCGCGCGGCGACCAGGTGATCCTGCTCGACAACCTGTCCACCGGACGGCTCGAGAACATCGAGCACCTGCGGCAGCGCGACGACGTGGAGTTCGTCCTCGGCAGCATCCTCAACGCCGACCTCGTCGACGACGTCATGGCGCGCAGCGACATCTGCTTCCACCTCGCGGCCGCCGTGGGGGTCGAGCTCATCGTCGACAAGCCGCTGGAGAGCCTCGCGACCAACATCCGCGGCAGCGAAATCGTCTTCGAGAAGGCGCACAAGCACGGAACGCGCGTCCTGGTCACGAGCACGAGCGAGATCTACGGCAAGAACACCTCCGACCGGCTCGGCGAGGAGGACGACCGCATCCTCGGCTCACCGTTGAAGTCCCGGTGGTCGTACTCCGAGGCGAAGGCAATCGAGGAGATCCTCGCCTACACGTACTGGCGCCAGAAGGGTCTGCAGACCTACATCGTCCGGCTGTTCAACACCGTCGGTCCCCGGCAGACCGGCCACTACGGCATGGTCATCCCGCGCTTCGTCAGCCAGGCCATCAAGGGCGAGGCCATCACCGTCTACGGCGACGGGCAGCAGACGCGCTGCTTCTGCTTCGTGGGTGACGCGGTGGACGGAATCATCAAGATCGCGGACCACCCCGAGTCCAGCGGCCGCGCCTACAACCTCGGCGGCACCGAGGAGGTGTCGATGGACGAGCTGGCGCAACGGGTCATCGCCGTCTCGGGCAGCGAGAGCAAGATCCGGTACGTGCCCTACGACGAGGCGTACGAGGAGGGCTTCGAGGACATGCAGCGCCGCGTCCCGGACACGACTCGCGCGCGGGACCTGGTGGGCTTCGAGCCGACCGTTGGCCTCGACGAGATCATCGAGATGGTCGTGCAGGACCAGCGCCGCTGATGGAGCTGCACTGGCCGGAGTACGCGGCGGCGTTCCTCGGGGCGCTGGCGGTCGCCTGGTTGGTGACGCCGCTCGTGCTGAAGGTGGCCATCCGCCGGCAGGTCCTCGACGCCCCGGACGAGCGCAAGGTGCAGACGAACCCGGTCCCTTACCTCGGCGGGCTGGCGATCGTCGCCGGGTTCAGCGCGATGGTGCTGGCGGCTGCAGCTCTGGACCGCGCGAGCAGCGTCCTCGTCGATCTCGGCGTGCTCCTCGGCACCGGGCTCGTCCTCGCGCTGATGGGCCTTCTCGACGACCTCCGCGGCGGCATCTCGCCGTACTTCCGCCTCGCCGTCGAGGTGGGAGCCGGCGTCGTCGTGTACGAGACCGGCTCCGGGGCCCTCCTGGGCGGTCCGCCCTGGGTCGACCTGCTGGTCACGGTGCTCTGGGTCGTCGGCATCACCAACGCCTTCAACCTGCTGGACAACATGGACGGCTTGTCCGCCGGTATCGCCGCGATCGCCGCCGCCGCGTTCTGCCTGCTCGCAGCGCTGCACGGGCAGTACCTCGTCGCCGCCCTCGCCGCGGGTACCGCCGGCTGCGCCACCGGCTTCCTCCGGCACAACTTCCACCCGGCGAGGATCTACATGGGCGACGCCGGCAGCCTCTTCCTCGGCTACCTGCTCGCGGTCCTCGGCCTGAAGATCACGCTGCTGGGGACCCCTGCTGTCGTTGCCGCCTTCGTACCGCTGCTCGTGCTGGGCGTGCCCGTGTTCGACACCACGCTCGTCACGTGGCAACGCCTGACGCACAGTCGCAGCCCGATGCAGGGCGGCCGCGACCACGCCAGCCACCGGCTCGTCTGGGTCGGCATCCCCGTGCCAGTCGCGGTCTGCCTGCTGTACGCGGCCGGGATCTGCCTGGCCTGGCTCGCGGTGCTGCTGGCTCGGCTCGACACCGTCAGCGGGCTCGTGCTCGTCGCGTTCGTGCTGACGGTCGGGACGTTCCTGCTCGGCCTGCTGGCCGCCGTGCCCGTCTACGACAACAGCCGGCAGCGACGCTCCATGCTCCGGGTCGTCCGCGAGCACGACCCGGAGCAGCGCGCAGGCTAGGCCCGAGCCGGCTGGCCGGCCTGCGACGGCAGCACGATCTGCTGCGGCGCGAACACCGCGTCCTGCGCGTACTGGTCCTCCGAGAACCACCAGCACTCGACGAGCTGGCCGGCATCGTTCGACCGCCCCAGCTCCACCATGCGGATCTCCGACGTCTGGCCGTCCACGGCCGCGGTCGTCCTCACCAGCGCGGCCACGAGGCCGGTCGCCGGCAGCTCCGCCAGGTCGACCAGCTCGGCCTTGAACGTGCCGCCCGACAGCTCGAGCAGCTGGCCGAAGTAGCCGACGATCTGGTCGTGACCCGTGTACGTGCCCGCGACCGGCGACTTCCCGCCGACGTGCCAGACGCAGTCGGGCGCGATGAGCTCCAGCAGGGTCGGGATGTCGCCGGCTCCGAACGCGGCGTACGCCTTGCGCGTGTTGTCGATGTTCTTGCTCATGCTGCCTCCACAGGCTCGAATGCCCGGAAGGTAGGACTGGAGCAGGACGAGCACCATCGCCCGACCGCACTAGCCCGTCAGGTACCGCCGCAGCATGTCCGTGCATGAGGTGATGAGGCGGACGTCCACCGACTCCTCCCGCGTGTGCGCGAGGTTCGGATCGCCCGGTCCGAAGTTGATCGCAGGGATGCCGAGGGCCGCGAACCGGGCAACGTCCGTCCACCCGTACTTCGCCAGCGGCTCCACCCCCACCGCGGCCACGAAGGCAGCGGCTGCCGGCGCCGACAGCCCCGGCAGCGCGCCGGGCGCCGCGTCGACGAGCACGCATTCGTACGGCGCGAGCGCTTCCTGCACGTGCGCGAAGGCCTGCTCCACCGAGCGGTCCGGGGCGAAGCGGAAGTTGATCCGTACCGTGCACGCGTCGGGGATCACGTTGCCGGCCACGCCGCCCTCGATCGCGACCGCGTTGAGCCCCTCGCGGTACACGCAGCCGTCGATGTCGACCTCGCGCGGGTCGTACCGCACCAGCTGCGTCAGCAGCGGCGCCGCCGCGTGGATGGCGTTCTCGCCGAGCCAGCTGCGGGCGCTGTGCGCGCGCCGGCCGGGAACGGAGGCGGCGACCCGCAGGGTGCCCTGGCAGCCGGCCTCGACCTGGCCGTTCGTCGGCTCCATGAGGATCGCGAGGTCCGCGTCGAACCACTCCCGGTGCGTGCCGACGAGCCGGTTGAGCCCATTCTTCTCGGCCTCGACCTCTTCGTTGTCGTAGAGCAGGTACGTCACGTCGTACGTCGGCTCGCGCAGCGTCGCGGCGAGGTGCAGCAGCACGGCGTCGCCCGACTTCATGTCCGACGAGCCGCAGCCGTGCAGCCGGCCGCCCTCGAGCCGGGACGGGACGTTGTCGGCGATCGGCACCGTGTCGAGGTGACCGGCGAGCAGCACCCGCCGTCCGCGGCCGAGGGAGGTGCGGGCGAGCACGCAGTTGCCGTCCCGTACGACCTCCAGCGGCAGCTCTCGCAGACCGTTCTCGACTAAGTCCGCGAGCGCCTGCTCGGACCCGCTGACGCTCTCGATGTCGACCAACGCGGCGGTCAGTGCGACGACGTCGCCGGCGAGGTTCAGGGCCATGCGCGCAGCCTAGGGTTGAGGTCATGAGAACCGCCGCCGGCTGGGGCCTGGCCACGCTGACGTCCGAGGGTCAGGTCCTCGACACCTGGTACCCGCAGCCCGTGTTGGGCGAGACCGGCACGGCGCCCGCCGGGCTGCAGGAGCTCGCGGTCACGGACGACGCCCGCGGTGTCCGGCGCGAGGTGGTGCAGACGAGCATCGACCTGGACGCGCCGCCCGCCGACGTTCCGGACGCGTACCTACGCCTGCACCTGCTCTCCCATCGGCTGGTCCAGCCGCACGGGTGCGACCTCACCGGCCTGTTCGGCGTGCTGCAGAACGTCGTCTGGACGACCGCCGGACCGTGCGCCGTAGACCGGTTCGAGGAGACGCGTCTCGAGCTCCTGGCCCGTGGCCCGGTGCAGGTGCTCGGCGTGGACAAGTTCCCGCGGATGGTCGACTACGTGCTGCCGGCGGGCGTGCGGATCGCGGACGCCGACCGGGTACGGCTCGGGGCGCACCTGGCGGCGGGCACCACCGTCATGCACGAGGGCTTCGTCAACTTCAACGCCGGCACGCTGGGCCCCTCGATGGTCGAGGGCCGGATCAGCGCCGGCGTCGTCGTCGGGCCCGACTCCGACATCGGCGGCGGCGCCTCGATCATGGGCACGCTGTCCGGCGGCGGGAAGCAGGTGGTCTCGATCGGCGCCGGCTGCCTCCTGGGCGCCAACGCCGGGATCGGCATCTCCCTCGGTGACCGGTGCGTCGTGGAGGCCGGCTGCTACGTGACCGCCGGCTCCCGGGTGACTCTGCCCGACGGGTCCGTGGTCAAGGCCGCCGAGCTCTCCGGCAGCGACGGGCTGCTGTTCCGGCGTAATTCGGTCAGCGGCGCTCTGGAGGCGATCCCCCGGGGCGGCGACTGGGGCGCCCTCAACGCCGTCCTGCACGCCAACTGACCCCCTCCCCCCTGGGCTTCCGGTACCGAAAGCCCGCTCAGGTGAGGCCGGCGGGCTCGGCTGCCGGTCGCGTGAGGTGCTCCAGCAGCGCGACGGCGAACTCCTTCGGCCGTTCCACGTGCGGTGAGTGACCGACCTCGGGCAGTACCACCTCGCGGTACCGCCCGCCGCTGGCGGCGTACCGGTCCAGTACGGCGCGGGTCTGGCGCACCATCGGCTGCGGGCCGAACGCCGCCTCACCCGGCCAGCCCGGGAGGGCGCCGATGGAGCCCAGGAAGGCCAGGTCGAACGCCGAGGTGTCCGAGACGATCTGGTCCCGGTCCCCGCGCACCCACAGCACCGGCGGCTTGAGGGCCAGCTCGGTGATCGTGGAGGCGTCGAACACGGTGGGCGCCATCGTGTTCAGCACGCCCCGCTCCCCCGGCGCGGCACCCGGCCAGGCCTCGACGGCCACCGAGTCGCCCGGGTAGTGGTCCACCCCGGTCCGGGTGGTCAGCATCGAGGCGACGAAGACGTCCTCCAGCGCGGGGTCCAGCGGTAGCGCCTCCTGGCCGACGTAGAAGGCCCGCAGGATCGACCGCGGGCTGGTCGGGCTGTCGGTCGTCGTGTCGCCGGCGGCGATGGCCGCGACGAAGTCGGGGTTGGCCGCGCCGCCGCCCGAGCCGGTGCCGTCGGCGTGCCCCCGGCTGCCGTCGGTGCCCGTGGTCCCGCCGAACCCGTAGGGCGAGATCGGGGCGACCAGTGCCACGGAGGCGACCCGGTCGGGATGGTCGAGCAGGTACTGCAGGACGACGCCGGCGCCCATGCTCCAGCCGACGAGATGCACGCGTTCCAGGCCCAGGGCGTCGACCAGGGCGGCGAGGTCGTCGGACCAGTCGCGCACCCCGCGCCGCGCGTCGACCGGCAGGGGGTCGGTGCCGCCGAAGCCCCGCAGGTCCACCGCGAGGGGCCGCCAGCGCTGATCGAGGGTCAGCAGCTGCGGCTGCCAGAACGCCGCAGAGCTGACGTTGCCGTGCACGAACAGCACAGCCTCCCCCGGGCCGTGCGGGTCGACCCCCTCGGCGTGCAGCACCTGCTGGGTCAGCCGGGCCGTCGACACGGCCGTGGCGGCGACGCCGGGCAGCAACAGGTCACGGGGCATCGGCAGTCTCCCTGGGATCAGCACCGGGTACGGGCCGGCGTCGGGCGAGAGGCTAACCACACCCGGCGCGCGGGACCAGGTGGACCGGGACGGTCGGTGCCCCGACCTACGATCGGCGACGATGGCGAGCTCCTCGGTCGGGACCCGACGGCCACCGGCCCGGGCCGGGCGGCCCGCGGCACGCTCCGGGCGTCCACCGACCCGCTCCTCGCGCTCGCCGGCCCGTTCTCGCCCGGCGCCCCGGCGGAGGCGGCGGTCCCGCCGCCGGACCCGGAGGTCCGGCTGGCTCCTTGCCGTCGTCGCGGCGCTGGCCGTGCTGGCCGCGCTGGCCTGGGACACCGAGAAGGCCGCCCCGACGCCGATCGCCGGTCGCTGCACCGTGGCCGGATCGGATCTGACGCTGACCACGGCGCAGGCGGCGAACGCCGCGACGATCGCCGCGGTGGCCCGGGCCCGAGGGCTGCCGTCGCGGGCGACGGTGATCGCACTGGCCACCGCCCAGCAGGAGTCACGGCTGCGCAACCTCGACCACGGCGACCGTGACTCCCTCGGGCTGTTCCAGCAGCGCCCGTCGCAGGGCTGGGGCAGCGGGGTGCAGGTGCAGGACCCGGTCTACGCGGCAGGGAAGTTCTTCGACGGGCTCGTGCGGATCCCCGGCTGGGAATCCGGCCGGCTCACCGAGGTCGCTCAGAGCGTGCAGCGCAGTGGCTTCCCGGAGGCCTACCAGCAGTGGGAACCGATGGCGACCCAGCTGGCCGCCACGCTGCTGTCGGACTCTCCCGCACAGCTGTCGTGCACCTACAGCCCGGCCCATGCCTCCGGCCCCGTCGACGACCGCGCGGCCGCCGTCGCCGACGTCGTCCGACGGGAGGCCGGCCCCCCGACCGTCCTGCCCGACGGCGTCCTCTCAGTGGCATCGGCCGGGTGGCCCGAGGCCAGCTGGGCCGTCGCGCACGCCGAACGCCTCCAGTTGGTCGAGGTCGCGCTGGCGGGCTGGCGATGGACGCCCGAGGCCGGTTGGGCGGCCGACACCGGCGTCGAGGGGGCCGCGCTCACCCTCCGGCTGGCCGGCTGACCCCCGCCCAGGCATTGCGGGAACGGAGCGACCGACCTCATCCCAGCAGTCGCCGGACCGCCGCCTCGATGCGCTCGTCGGTCGCGGTCAGCGCCAT
>JAOPWI010000109.1 GCA_025965755.1 Frankiales bacterium
GCCGGGTCCATCGCCTGGACCTGCGCGTACTCGTCGAGCAGCTGCTCGAGCTGGGCCATCTCGTCGTAGGACTCCGCGCGGGCCATCGGCGGCACGAGGTGGTCGACGACGGTCGCGTGCGCGCGCCGCTTGGCCTGCGTGCCCTCCCCCGGGTCGTTGACGATGAAGGGGTAGAACAGCGGGAGGTCGCCGAGGACGGCGTCGGGGGCGCAGCCGGCCGACAGGCCGAGGCCCTTGCCGGGCAGCCACTCGAGCGTCCCGTGCTTGCCGACGTGGACCACCGCGTGCGCCCCGAACGACTGCTCGAGCCAGCGGTAGGCGGCGAGGTAGTGGTGGGACGGCGGCAGGTCGGGGTCGTGGTAGATCGCGATCGGGTTCTCGCCGAAGCCCCGCGGCGGCTGGATCATCAGGACGACGCGGCCGTACTGCAGGGCCGCGAGCACGATGTCGCCGTCGTCGACGTAGAGGCTGCCGGGCGGCGGGCCCCAGTGCTCCAGCATGCCCGTGCGCAGCGTGTCGGGAAGCGTCGCGAACCACGTCTCGTAGTCCGCCAGCGGCACCCGGGCCACCGCTGCCCTGAGCTGGTCCTCGGTCAGCCACTCGACGTCGTGGCCGCCGGCCGCGATGAGGGTGTGGACCAGGGTGTCGCCGTCCTCGGGAAACGCGCCGACGTCGTAGCCGGCGGCGCGCATCGCCTGCAGCAGCTTCACCGCCGACGCCGGGGTGTCCAGGCCGACGGCGTTGCCGACGCGGCTGTGCTTGGTCGGGTAGCTGGACAGCACGAGCGCGACGTTCTTCTCGCCGTTCGGCACGTGCCGCAGCCGGGCGTGCGCGACGGCGGTGCCGGCGACGCGGGCGGCCCGCTCGGGGTCGGCCACGTAGACCGGCACGCCGTCCGGGCCGCTCTCCTTGAACGAGAAGGGCGCCCCGATGAGCCGGCCGTCGAACTCCGGGATCGCGACCTGCATGGCGGCGTCGATCGGCGCCAGCCCGGCGTCGGAGGCGGCCCACTCCGCCCGGCTGCTGGTCACGCAGAGCCCCTGCAGCACCGGCACGTCCAGCGCCGACAGCGCCCGCGCGTCCCACGACTCGCTGTCGGAGGCGTTGCTGCCCCCGCCGGCCAGCACGGTGACGACGAGCGTGTCGACCCGCCCGGCGAGCAGCTCCTCGACCGCGGCGACGCGGCCGTCGGCGTCCGGCCGCAGCGAGCCGACATAGACCGGCAGGGCGTTGCCGCCGGCCGCCTCCACCGCGTCGCACAGCACGTCGACGAAGGCGGTGTTGCCCGACAGCTCGTGCGCCCGGTAGTAGACGACGCCGACCGTCGGCCGCGCCGGGTCCAGCGCCCGCGCGCCGCGCACGCCGTACGCCGGCAGGGTGACGGCAGGCGCGAAGCCGTGGCCGGTCAGCAGGACCGTGTCGGACAGGAAGGCGACCAGCTCGCGCAGGTTGCCGGGCCCGCCCTCGCGCAGGTAGGCCGCCGCGTCCGCCACGACGCCGGACGGCACGGTCGAGGCGGCGGTGAGCTCCGCGTCAGGAGCGCCCTCGCCCCCGACCGCGACGACGGGGATGCGGCGCTCGGCGCAGGCGGCCAGCAGCGCGTCGAAGCCGTCCCAGGCCCGCCGCCCGCCGAGCAGCCGCACGAGCACGAGTGCGACGCCGTCGAGGTCCGGCTCCGGCGTGCGCACCGGGTTGGCCAGGCGCAGCGGCATCGCCGGGTCCTCGACGGAGCGGGCGGCGAGCAGGTCGGTGTCGGCGGTGGACAGCAGGAGCAGGGTCACCGCACCAGTCTCGCTGACGCTCGTTTCCGTCCTCCGACCCCGGGCAGGCGCAGGGCAGGCGCACGCGACAGGAGGAGACCCCGTGAAGGCAGTGACCTGGCAAGGCGTGAAGAAGATGACGGTCGAGCAGGTGCCGGACCCCACGATCCAGGAGCCCACCGACGCCATCATCAAGATCACGACGACCAACATCTGCGGGTCGGACCTGCACCTGTACGAGCCGCTCGGCCCGCTGATGGAGAAGGGCGACATCCCCGGCCACGAGCCGATGGGCATCGTCCAGGAGGTCGGCAGCGCCTGCGGCGACCTCCGGGTCGGCGACCGGGTCGTCATCCCGTTCCAGATCTCCTGCGGGTCCTGCTGGATGTGCCGCCAGGGGCTCTACACGCAGTGCGAGACGACGCAGGTCCGCGACCAGGGCATGGGCGCGCCGCTGTTCGGCTACTCCAAGCTGTACGGGCAGGTGCCCGGCGGCCAGGCGGAGTACCTGCGGGTGCCCCAGGCGCAGTTCACCCACATCAAGGTGCCGGAGGGGCCGCCGGACGACCGCTTCGTCTACCTGTCCGACGTGCTGCCGACCGCGTGGCAGGCCGTCGAGTACGCCGGCGTCCCGGACGGCGGGACTCTGGTGGTGCTGGGCCTGGGCCCGATCGGCGACATGGCCTGCCGCATCGCCCAGCACAAGGGCTACCGGGTCATCGGCGTCGACCTGGTGGCCGAGCGCCTGCAGCGGCTGCGGGCGCGCGGGGTCGAGGTCCTCGACCTGTCCGGGCTGGACACGCCCGTGGGTGACGTGATCCGCGACATGACCGACGGCCGCGGGCCGGACTCCGTCGTCGACGCGGTCGGCATGGAGGCGCACGGCTCGCCGGTGACCTCGTTCATCCAGAAGGCGGCCGGCCTGCTGCCGTCCTTTCTGTCCGAGCCCATGCTCAAGACCGCAGGCGTCGACCGGCTCGGCGCGTTCTACTCGGCCATCGACATCGTGCGCCGCGGCGGCACCCTCTCGCTGTCCGGCGTGTACGGCGGGATGGCCGACCCGCTGCCCATGCTCACGCTGTTCGACAAGCAGATCCAGCTGCGCATGGGCCAGGCCAACGTGAAGCGCTGGGCTCCCGAGATCATGCCGCTGCTGACCGACGGCGACCCGCTCGGCGTGGACACCTTCGCCACGCACCGGCTGCCGCTGGAGGAGGCGCCGGACGCGTACGCCAAGTTCCAGAAGAAGGAGGACGGCTACGTGAAGGTGCTGCTCAAGCCGTAGCGGTTCCGCGGCGGGCGGGCTCCACGCCGAGGGGCTCGCCGGCCGACTGGCCGGTCGCCGGGCGGCTGCGCCGGGTGGCCAGCACGCAGCCGGCCAGCACCAGCGGGAAGCCGATCGCCGTGCCGGCGGTGAACGGCTCGTCCAGCAGCGCGATGCCCAGCAGCACGGCGACCGCGGGGTTGACGAACGTGATGACCAGCGCGCGGTTGCTGCCGACCTCGGCGATGAGGGCGAAGAAGACCACCAGCGCCAGGGCGGTGCACACCAGCCCCAGGGCGAGGACGGCGGCGCTGACGCGGCCGGAGGGCAGGCCCCCGCCCAGCAGCCGTGGCACGGCGATCGGCAGGTAGAGCAGGGCGGTGGCGGCCAGCGCCGTGGCGTTGACGCCGGACGCCGGCACGTCGCGCAGGCTGCGGCTGACCATCAGCGGGGCCGTGGCGTAGCCGAGCACCGTCAGGCCGACGGCACCGACCGCGACCAGGTCGCCGGTGCCGACGTCCAGGCCGAGCAGCACCCCCACGCCGACCACACCGACGACGAGCCCGGTCACGCGTACCGGGTCGAGCCGGTCGTCGTCGCCCGCGAGGCGGCTGGTGACCGCGGCGACCATCGGGACGGCCGCGACGAGCAGCCCCGTCAGCGAGCTGGACAGGGTCTGCTCGGCCCGGGCGAGCAGCACCCACGGCCCGATCATCTCGAGCGCGGCGAACAGCAGCAGCGGGCGCCAGGTCCGCAGCGCGATGCCGACGGCCCGCTGGTGCAGCGCCCACGGGATCAGGACCGCCGCCCCGATCGCGCTGCGCAGGAAGACCAGCTCGATCGGGGAGATCTCCTCCACCGCGACCTTGATGAGCAGGTAGGGCACGCCCCACACGAGGCACATGACCGCGAACAGCAGCCAGCCGCGGCGGCTCACGACGGCGGGTCGACGAGCACGCGCAGAACCGGCTCCATGAGCCGGACCAGGTCCTCGTGGCTGGCGCTGCGCACCGGCTCGATCTCCAGCAGATAGCGGGCCATGCCCAGGCCCATCACGCAGGCGGCGAACAGGCCGGCCCGCAGCTCGGCCTCGTCCCCGGTCATCTTGCCGGCGACCGCCGCGGCCCGGTCGCACATCACCTCGTCGCGCATCAGCGCGGCCGCGCCGGGGTGGGTCAGGCAGTTGCGCATGAGCGCGACGCTGGCCGCGCGGTCCTCGACCCGCTCGAAGTGGGAGAACAGGTCAGCCAGCGCGGCCCGCGGCAGCTCGTCGCGGTCCGCGGTGACGACGCGCTGGTCCTCGTCGCTCCACGTGGCGGCGGCCGCGAACAGGCCCTCCTTGTTGACGTAGTACTGCATGACCAGCGCCGGGTCGACGCCCGCCCGGGCGGCCACCGCGCGGATGGTCGTGCGCTCGAAACCGGTCCGGGCGAAGAGCTCGCGGGCCGCGTCCAGGATGACCGCCTCGGTACGCCGGCGGCGCTCCTCGCGCGGCACGCCGCTGCCGGCGGGGGGCGTGGTCATGAAGGTCACTCTACAGCGGTTGACCGTTCCTGGTACAACGGTCCACAGTCGTTGAGCCGTACCGCCCTGCCCCTGGAGCCCCCATGACCGACCGTCCCGCCGCCGTCCCCCGGCCGGCCGCCGCGCTGCCGTCGACGAACAGGAGGATGGCTCTGCTGGTCATCGCCATGAGCCAGCTCATGGTGGTTCTGGACGCCACGATCGTCAACGTCGCCCTCAAGGACATCCGCGACGCGCTCGGTTTCGTCTCCGACTCCGACCTGTCGTGGGTCGTCACCGGCTACACGCTGACCTTCGGCGGCTTCCTGCTGCTGGGCGGCAAGCTGGCCGACCGGTTCGGCCGGCGCGGCGTGTTCATCGCCGGCGCGACCCTGTTCGCGATCGCCTCGCTGCTCGGAGGCCTGGCCGAGTCCCAGGGGCTGCTCATCGCCTCCCGGCTGCTGCAGGGCCTGGGCGGTGCGCTGATGTCGCCGGCCGCGCTCTCGCTGCTGACCGTCGTCTTTCCGGAGGGCCCCGAGCGCAACCGGGCGCTCGGCATCTTCTCCGGCATCACCGCCGGCGGGGCGGCCCTGGGCCTGATCCTCGGCGGCCTGCTGACCGACTACCTGTCGTGGCGTTGGGTGTTCTTCGTCAACGTGCCGATCGCGGCCCTGGCCATCGTCGGCGCGCTGCGCTACGTGCCGGAGTCCAAGGACGAGACGGCCACCGGCTTCGACCTGCCCGGCGCGCTGCTGGTGACCGGCGGGCTCACCTCGCTCGTCTACGGGCTGGTCAAGCTCAACGACGACGCGGTCGGCACGGGCACCAAGGTGGCCACCTTCGTGCTCGCCTTCGTGCTGCTGGCCGCCTTCGTGGCCGTGCAGCTGCGCGTCCGCAACCCGCTCCTGCCCTTCCGGCTGTTCCGCTCCCGCACCCTGCTGGGGGCCGACCTCGGGGCCCTGCTGGTCGGCGCCGGCCTGTTCGCGATGTTCTTCTTCGTGACGCTGTGGATGCAGGTCATCAACGACTACAGCGCGATCCGCGCCGGCCTGGCCTTCCTCCCGTTCGCCTTCGTCGTCGGCGCCGGTGCCGGCGTCTCGGCCAATCTGCTCGGCCGCATCGGGCCACGCCCGCTGCTCATCACCGGCCCGGCGCTGGCCGCTCTGGGCATGATCCTGCTCGGCCTGCGGCTCGAGCCCGACAGCACCTACGTCGGCGTGCTGCTGCCGTCGCTGCTGCTGATCGCCTTCGGCATGGGGCTGTCGTTCGTCGCCCTGACCAGCGCCGCCGTCGGCGGGGTGGGCCAGCAGGACGCCGGCATCGCCTCGGCCCTGCTCAACGCCGGCCAGCAGGTCGGCGGGGCGCTCGGCCTGGCGATCCTCGCCGCGGTGAGCACCGCCCGCACCGAGTCGCTGTTCGCCGGCCAGCCGCGCGGCCCGCAGGACCTCCCGGTCTTCTACGACGCGCTGGTCACCGGCTGGTCGGCCGGCTTCGTGGTCGCCGCCGGCTTCCTGGCCGCCGCCGCCGTGGTCGCCGGCGCGCTGGTCACGCTGAGCAGGGAGCAGGCCGCCGCGGCCCTCAAGGAGGGCGCGGTCGCCGCCTGACCGGTCCCCCGCGGCCCGGTCCCC
>JAOPWI010000124.1 GCA_025965755.1 Frankiales bacterium
CGCCCTCGACCGGCCAGCCGAGCATGTCCAGGCCGGGCAGCCCGACCGCGTCGCTGGCCGTGGTCACGACCGGCTGCGCGCCGAGCACGCGCGCGACGTCGACCGCCAGCGCGTTGGCGCCCCCGCCGTGACCGCCGACGACGGCGACCGCGAACCGGTGCGCCTCGTCGACGCAGACGACGCCCGGATCGGTCGCCTTGTCGGCGAGCAGCGGCGCGACGAGGCGCACTACCGCGCCGGTGGCGAGGAAGCAGACGAGCGCCTCGCACTCGCGCCAGGCGGTGGCGAGGTCGCGGACGTCGTACGTCGTGGTCCCCGGCAGCGACTCGGCGAGCCGGGCGGCGCCGGTGCGGCCCGCGGCGGTGGTGGTGACGAGGCCGATCACGGGAGAACTCCTGAGACGAGAAAGACGGGATTGGTCGGGACGAGGCGGGAGCCGTCGGCGAGCGGCTGGAGCCGGGACGCCTGCAGCAGGACGGTCTCGACGCGGTAGGCCGCCAGCGCCGCGGCGGTGGGGGCGACCCGCTCGAGCTGGGCCAGCGCGACGACCAGCCGCGAGGGCCGGCGGCCGGCGACAGCAGCGACCACCGAAGGGCCGCCGCCACCGACGAACGCGGCGTCGGGATCGGGCAGGCCGGCCAGCGCGTCCGGCGCGGAGCCGGTCACGACGTGCACGTGGACGCCGTGCGCGGCGGCGTTGTCGCGCACCCGCTCGGCGTCCTCGGCCTGGCGCTCGACGGCGTGCACGTCGGCGCCGAAGCGCGCGCACTCGATGGCGACCGAGCCGCTGCCGGCGCCGACGTCCCAGACGACCTGGCCGAGCCGCGGGCCCAGTCGGGCCAGCACGAGCGCGCGCACCTCGGCCTTGGTCACCATGGCGTCCCGGTGCGCGAAGGCGGCCTCCGGCAGCGCCCACGCGTCGGGGCTGCGGAAGCCGGCGACGGTGGCCCGCGGGGCGGGGGGCAGCACGTGCCGGGCCCGGTCGAGCACCAGCACGACGTTGGGGTCGGACCAGCTGCGGGCGGCGGCCTCGTCCGGCGTCACCTCGACCACCTGCTCGCCCGGCAGGCCGAGCCGCATCCCCACGAGCAGCACGCGGTCGTCGCGGCCGGCGAGGGCGGCGCCGAGCTGCGCGGGACCGCAGACCGCGTCGGTCAGCACGGCCACCTTGTCGTGAGCGCGCACGGCGGCCAGGGCCTCGCGCGGGTCGCGGCCGTGCGCCGACACGACGATCGCGTCGTCCCACTCGATGCCCGCGGCGGCGAAGGCCAGGGCGACCGACGTGCGGCCGGCCAGCACCTCGACGCGCCTCGGCGCGACCGCGCGGCGCACCGCGCGCACCACGCCGAAGAAGCCGGGATCGCCCGACGCGAGGACCACCACGTCACCGGGCTCGCCGGCGACCGCAGCGATCGCGGCGGCCGGATCGTCCCGCAGCGCCAGCGTCCGGACGCCGGAAGGCAGGTCCACCTCGGCCAGGTGCCGGCGCCCGCCGATGACCAGGGTGGCGGCGCGCAGCCGGTCCCCCGCCGGAGCCGGCAGCGGGCCGCCGTCGTAGCCCACGACCGTGATCACGGGACCCACTCCGGCTCGGTCGCGGCGACGACCTGCTTGCCCTCCGGGTCGACCATCGCGACCTGCGCGGTCAGACCGCTGAAGCGGGTCAGCACGTCGGCGACCTTCGCGCACAGCGCGTCGCCGCACGGCCGCAGCACGCCGGCCGCGTCCCACAGCTCGTACGCGTGCCGGGCGGTGTTGGCCGCCGCCACCTGCTCCGCCAGCGCGGGCGGTGAGATCTCGGCGAGCACGGACAGGTCGACCCGGCTGCGCGTGTAGTGGGTCATCAGCACGCCGCTGCCGAGCTTGGTGAGCTTGCCGGCCATGCCGACGAAGACCACCTGCTGCAGGCCCAGCTCCCTGGCCTTGGTCAGCGCGGCGCCGGTGAAGTCGCCGACCTCGACGAAGCAGACGGGCGGCAGGTCCGGCAGCAGCCGCATGGCCGCCTTCTCCGTCCGACCGCCGGTCGCCAGCACCAGCGTCGGCTCGCCCTGCGCCGCCATCACCTGCACGGCCTGCACGACCGACGCGCGCCAGGACTCGGTCGAGAACGGGCGCACCACACCGGTGGTGCCCAGAATGGAGATGCCGCCGAGAATGCCCAGCCGCGCGTTGGTGGTCTTCTTCGCCCGCTTCTCGCCGTCCGGCACGCTGATGGTCACGCGCACCCCACGGGCGTCCAGGTCCACGACCGCGCCGACGTTGTCGCGCAGCATCTGGCGGGGCACCGGGTTGATGGCCGGGCCACCGACCTCCAGGCCGAGACCGGGCTTGGTGACGACGCCGACTCCGAGGCCGCCCTCCAGGTGCAGTCCCGGCGCGGACGCCCACCGCACGGTCGCCGTCAGGTGCGCGCCGTGGGTGACATCGGGGTCGTCGCCGGCGTCCTTGACCACGACCGCCTCGGCCCGGTCGGGGGACACGTCGCAGCGCTCGACGGCGAAGCCGACCAGCCGCTCGTCGGGCAGCACGACATCGACGCGGGTCTGCACCTGCTGGGTGAGCAGCGCGGTCGTGGCAGCCTTCGCCGCGGCCGCGCTGCACGTGCCCGTGGTCCACCCGCTGCGCAGCGGACCGGTCCGGACCTTGGCCGTGCGGGGCAGGTCCGGCTCGCGCAACTCGCGGTCAGACACGGCTTGCCCGGGCGGCCCGCAGCTGCGCCCGGGCCTCCTGCGACTCGACCTTGCGGTGCTCGTGGAAGTGACCGGGGTGGTAGAGGTGCGAGCGCGTGCCGCCCGCCGCGAGCGCCGGTCCGACCAGCACCAGCGTGTGCTTGTAGAGCTTGTGCTCCTTGACCTTCGCCGCCAGCTCGCCGAGCCGGCACTCGAACACCAGCTCGTCCGGCCAGGTGGCGGCGTAGGCCACGACGCAGGGCGTGTCCTCGTCGTACGTCCCCGCCGCGAGCAGCTCGTCCTGCAGCTGCCTGGTGCGCGCGGCCGACAGGAACAGCGCCATGGTGGTGCCGTGCGCCGCGAAGCCGCGCACCGTCTCCCGCGAGGGCATCGGCGTCTTGCCGCCCTCGAGCCGGGTCAGGATCACGGACTGCGCGACCTCGGGAATGGTCAGCTCGCGCTGCACCAGGGCGGCCACCGCGCTGAACGCGCTGACCCCCGGAATGACCTCCGTCGACAGCCCGAGGCGCAGGCAGAGCTCCATCTGCTCCTGCGTCCCGCCCCACAGCGCCGGATCGCCGGAGTGGATGCGCGCCACGAGCAGGTCCTCGCGGGCGGCCCGCTCGTAGTGCTCGGTGATGCCCTCGAGCGAGTGCTCCGCCGAGTTCACGATCACCGCGTCCGGGCGGGCATGCTGCAGCACGTCCTCGTGCACCAGCGACGCCGCCCAGATGACGATGTCGGCCTCGGCGATGCGCTGCGCGCCGCGCAGAGTGATCAGGTCAGCAGCGCCGGGTCCCGCGCCGACGAACGAGACGCGGCCGCTCACAGGTCTCCTCTTGGGTTGATCTTGCTTCCCCGGCTCACGCGGTCGCGAGCGGGAACGATGACGGTGGACAGGTACGGGCTGGCGTCCTCGGGCAGCGGCCCGACCTGCTCGTCGGGCAGGCCGAGCGCCGCGCCGTAGACGGCGTCGTCGAGCCGGCCGAGCTGCTGCAGCAGGGTGCGCACCCGCGGCATGTGACGGCCGCCCTTGTAGGCGACGACGGTGTCGAAGTGCGTCAGCGCCTGCTCGAACACCTCCAGGCCGGCGGTCAGCGGCAGCAGCGCGAGCGACTCGGTGCCCTCGCACAGGACGGTGCCGGAGCGGGCCGCGAGGTCCTGCATCGCGGTGATGCCCGGGACCGTGCTCACCTGGACCTGCGGCAGGCGCTCGCGCACGGCGTCGGCCAGGTAGGTGAAGGTGCTGTAGATGTTGGGGTCGCCGATGGTCGCAAACGCCACGGACTCCGCGCCGTCGCGCAGCTCCTGGGCGACCCGGTCGGCCGCGGCCTCCCAGGCCGACAGCCGCTCGGCGGTCGCGCCGCCGCGGTCGTCCAGGGCGAACACCAGCCGCAGCGGCTCGCGGTCCACGTGCGCCCGGACCGTCGCCTCGGCCCGCCCGCGCTCGTGCGCGTCCATGACCGGGACGACGACCAGCGACGCCTCGCGCAGCACGCGCACGCCCTTGACCGTCACCAGCTCCGGATCGCCCGGGCCGACGCCGACACCGATCAGGCGCATGCCCGCACGAACCTCTCCGCGAGCCCGGGAACGCCGGCCCAGTGCAGGTGCAGGTACGACGCGTGAACGCCGCCCCGCACGAAGCCCTCGCCGTTCTCCCACGCCGCCGGTGCGCCGCCGACCGGGTCGACCGTCGTGCGGTGGAACTCGTGACCGGTGACCGGGTCCGCCGTCATCCACGACGACGTGCGGGCCTTGGTCTCGCGGTAGCCCAGCGTCAGCCGCGGCGTCATCTGCGCCGCGGCCGGCAGCACGCCGCACATGGGCAGGTCGTCCAGGCGCTCACACAGGTAGAGCAGCCCGGCGCACTCCGCGCTGACCGGAGCGCCGCCCGCCGCCAGGCGCGCGACCTCGCGCCGCAGCTCGGCGTTGGCCGACAGCTGCTCCGCGTACACCTCGGGAAACCCGCCGCCGATGACCAGACCCGCTGTGGCGTCGGGAAGAACGGCGTCGCGGAGCGGGTCGACGGTGACGACATCGGCGCCGGCCGCGGTGAGCAGCTCGGTCGTCTCGGCGTAGGAGAAGGTGAACGCCGGCCCGCCGAAGACCGCGACGACCGGCCGCGGTGCCTGGGCGCGCCGATCGCCGCTGCCCGCGACTGCCGGGCCGGGAGCAGCCGCGGCCGCG
>JAOPWI010000128.1 GCA_025965755.1 Frankiales bacterium
CTGCTCTCCGTGCGCGAGCGCGCCGGCGCGGCCGCGCTGCTGGAGGAGGTGACCTATGTCGAGCTCTCCGACCGGCCCGACTTCAACGACAAGTTCGTCGAGCAGCTCTCCTTCTGACGCCCCGGCCCCGACCGGCGAGACCGCCGCGACCGGCAACGGGATCGCGCTCATCGCCTGCGGGGCGATCGCCCAGCCGGCGGCGGCGATCGCCGGCCGGCACGGGTGGCCACTCGATGTACACCCCCTGCCGCCGCTGCTCCACAACCAGCCGCAGCTGATCGCCGGTGAGGTGCGCCGGCTGGCGCGGGACCTGACGGCGTCGTACGACGAGGTGCTGGTGGGGTACGCCGACTGCGGCACGTACGGCGCCCTCGACGAGGTCTGCCGCGAGCTCGGGCTGAGGCGGCTGCCGGGGCTGCACTGCTACGACCTGTACGCCGGGGAGTCGCGGCTGGAGCGCTTCTTCGACGAGCAGCCCGGGACCTACCTGCTCACCGACTTCCTGGTGCGGTCGTTCGCGCGGACCGTGCTGCAGGAGCTCGGCCTGGACCGGTGGCCGGAGCTGCGGGACGACTACTTCGGGCAGTACACCCGGGTGGTCTGGCTGGCCCAGCAGCCCGATCCCGAGCTCCGCGCGCTGGCGGAGTCCGCGGCCGGGCGGATCGGCCTGCCGCTGACCGTCGTCGAGACCGGTGACTCCGGGCTCGAGCGCGCCCTCGCGGATCTCGTCGGCACGCCCGGACGTCATACGAACCGTGGGCTGTAACCAACGGTTCGTATGACGTTGTGCCCGCGGTCAGCCGCGCAGCCGGGCCAGCAGGTCGGTGCGCCAGGTCTCTGTCTCGGCGATCTGGTTGAACGTGAAGACGTGCAGCCCCTCGACGAGGGCCTCCGGCGGCGCCAGGGCGGGGGCGCACTGCTCGAGGAACCGCTCGCCGGTGAAACCGCCGGGGGCGGCGAGCCGGGCGAAGAGCCCCTTGTTCTTGGCCAGGAACCGGGTGGACTCCCCGACCCCGATCTTGGTGGCCATGCCGAGCAGCTTGGTGCGCTCGACCGGCCCCGGCAGGCCGAGCAGCAGCGGCATCGTGATGCCGCGCCCGCGCATCCGCTGGACCCAGCCGCGGATCACGGTGGGGTCGAACGTCAGGTTGCTGACGACATGGGTGGCGTAGCGCCGCTTGTCCCACATGGCCTGCACCGTCAGGTCGTCGTTGATCGTGGGGTGCGACTCGGGGTAGCCGGTGATGCCGACCTGGGCGAACGGCCGACCCAGGGCCGTGAGGTCCTCCAGCAGCGACAGCGCGTCGGCGTAGTCCCCGGCCGGCTCGGCGTCGCCGCCCGGCACGAAGACCCGGGTGATCCCCTTGCCGGTCAGGCGTTCGCAGATCTCCGCGAGCTCGGAGCGGGAGGTCACCATCCGGGCGGCGAGGTGCGGCACGACCTGGTAGCCGTGGCCGGTCAGCCGCTCGGCGAGGTCGAACGTGGCCGCCAGCCCCTTGCTCGGCGAGGCGGTCACGGTGATCACCCGGTCGCGCGGCACGTGCTCGAGGATCTTGTCCTCGGTGATGGCCGTGGGCAGCACCTCGTACCGGGCCTGCTCGAGCAGCCGGATCATCGTCGCGGCCGACGTTTTGTTGCGCATGAAGCAACTCATTTCGTGATGCGCACCAGAGATCCCCAGCGTAGCGGCCCGACGGGACCCGGTACAGGGCCCGAACGGGTCACTGCGGGGCGGCCGCCAGCAGCACGTCGTTGCGGATCGTCAGCCACGACACCAGCCCACCGGCCGCGAGCAGCACCGCACAGATCGTCATCGCCGAGCCGTACGCCGAGTCGAAGGCGACCGGGTCGGCGTACTCGACGCCGCCGAGACCGACCGCGACCGGCAGCGCGGCGACCGCGAGCAGTGTGCCCGCGCGGGCGACGGCGTTGTTGACGCCGCTCGCGATGCCGGCGTGCTCGTCCGGGGCCGCCGCGAGCACGGTGGCGGTCAGCGGCGCGACCATCAGCGCCAGTCCGAGCCCGAAGACCGTGATGCCGGGAAACACGTCGAGCCAGTAGTCCACGTCGGCACCGACCCGCAGCAGCAGCGCCACGCCGACCGCCATCACCACCGGGCCGACCGTCATCGGGACCCGCGGGCCGATGCGGGCTCCGAGCTCGCCGCCCTTGGCCGCGAGGAAGAACATGATGATCGTCAGCGGGAGGGTCGCGATGCCGGCCCGCAGCGCGCCGTACCCGCACACGGTCTGCAGCTGCAGCACCAGGAAGAACATCGCCGCGCCGAGCGCGCCATAGACGAGGAACGTCATCGCGTTGGCCGCGCTGAAGGTCATCGAGCGGAAGATCGACAGCCGCAGCATCGGCGCCGGCTCGCGGCCCTCCACGAGCACGAACGCCACCGCGGTCAGCACGGCGAGCACCCCGGCGTACGGCGCCAGGCGGCCGCCCCACTCGATGAGGGCGTACGTCGTGCCGCCCAGCGCCACGGTGGCCAGCAC
>JAOPWI010000129.1 GCA_025965755.1 Frankiales bacterium
CGCGGCCGCGCTGCCGCCGACGGCCACCGGCGACCAGACGCGGCTGGTCTGCTCGTGCCCGTCCGGGCACGGCGAGGCGGCCGGCGCAGCGGTCAGGCTGCGGGTGACCTCGAAGGAGGTGTCGCAGGTCCGGCAGTGGTAGTCGTAGGTCGGCACGCCGCCCAGCGTAGGCCGGGAAGCGCAGGCCCCGCGGCGTACGTTGCAGGGACCATGAAGCGCCTGGATCCTGCTGACCTCTACGAGCTGTCCCCCGACGTGCCACCGCTCGACGGCCCGGTGCTGGTGCAGGCTCTGGACGGATTCGTCGACGCCGGAGCCGCCACCAGCCTGGCGCGCAAGCACCTGCTCGGCACCCTGGAGTCCACCGTCGTCGCGACCTTCGACGTCGACCAGCTGCACGACTACCGCGCCCGCCGACCGGTGATGAGCTTCGTCGAGGACCACTGGGAGTCCTACGACGCCCCCCGGCTGGCCGTGCACCTGCTCCACGACGCGACCGGCACGCCGTTCCTGCTGCTGGCCGGGCCCGAGCCCGACGTCCAGTGGGAACGGTTCGTCGCGGCGGTGCAGCAGATCGTCGAGCACTTCGGCGTACGCCTGACCGTGGGCCTGAACGCCATCCCGATGGCGCTGCCGCACACCCGCCCGGTCGGGGTGATCGCGCACGGCAGCGACCCGGAGCTGCTCGCCGGCTACGAGCCCTGGATCGGCGCGGTGCAGGTGCCCGGCAGCGCCGGCCACCTGCTGGAGCACCGGCTGTCCGAGGCCGGCCAGCCGGCGATGGGCTTCGCGGCGCACGTGCCGCAGTACGTCTCCGGCAGCGAGTTCCCCGCCGCGGCCGTGGTGCTGCTGCGCGAGGTGTCCAAGGTCGGCGGGCTGGACCTCCCGCTCGAGGAGCTGGAGGCGGCCGCCCTGCGCACGCGCGAGGCGATCGACGCCCAGGTCGAGGGCTCGCCGGACGTCGCCGCCGTGGTCAGCGCCCTGGAGAAGCAGTACGACGCGTTCCTCAGCGGTCGCGGCTCCTCGCTGCTCGGCGAGGCAGGGTCGCTGCCCAGCGCGGAGGAGCTCGGCGCCGAGCTGGAGCGCTACCTGGCCGACCGGACCGACGGCCAGCCGTAGCCGCACGCGCACGAACAAGGCCGGGACCCCGCGGGGTCCCGGCCTTGTTCGTGCGCGGTGGAGCTAGAGCACGCGACCGACGATGTAGTCGCTGGAGTAGATGCGGCGCAGGGAGACCGACTTGCCGGCGCGCGGGGCGTCCCACATCTTCCCGTTGCCGGCGTAGATGCCGACGTGGCCGATCCGGCCGCCGCCGAGGAACACCAGGTCGCCCGGCTGCGCCTGCGACTTGGGGATGCGCTGGGTGACGCGCGCCTGGGCGCCGGAGTTGTGCGGCAGGCTCTTGCCGAGCTTGGCGAAGACGAACCGGGTGAAGCCGGAGCAGTCGAAGCTGCTCGGTCCGGTGGAGCCGTAGCGGTAGGGCCGGCCGGCGTACTGCGCGGCGATCTGCAGCACCTGAGCCTCGCCGTTGCTCACCGTGACGGCCTGGGCCGGCGTGGCGTCGGGCAGGCGGTGGTCGGTGCCCGGGTAGACGGCGCGCAGCCGGGCGGACGTCGCGAGCTTGAGGGTGCCCGAGCCGACGCCGTGCTGGTTGGTGAGCAGGCGGCCGGCGTAGGTCCAGCCCGAGCCGGTCGACGTCTCCAGGCGGACCGAGCCGTTGCGCAGGCCCCGGGAGTCGGCACGCAACCGCACCGACACCGGCACCCGGCCGGCCTTGGCGCGGGCCGGCGCCGACATGCGCAGGTCCGTCGTGGCCTTGGCGGTCTTGGACCGGCCCGGCGCGGTGAACGAGCCCGAGGCCGGCGCGCGGCTGCTCGACGCCGACGGGCTGGGCTCCGCCGACGGGCTGGTCGTCGCCGTGGAGGTGTCGCTCGTCGTCGCGGTGCTGCCGCTGCTGTCGGCCGCTCCGGGCTCGTCGGCCAGCGCAGGCAGCGCGCCGAGCGGGAGCAGGGCCGCGGTCAGCCCGGCGGCGGCGACGGTCTTGCCGGCACCGGCGAGCGGCTCACGCGCAGCGGCGTGACGGGGGACGTAGCGGGGAAAGAGACCCGAGGAGGGCAGGGCTGAGCGCATGCTGGGGTGGTGACCTCTCGCACGCCTGCGGAGTGAGCTGTCGGGCTCGGGCGGAGGGTCTGCCCGGCGCAGGGTGCTGCGCTTCGCCCCGAGGGCCGTGTTGCCACGGCCCGAGGAACCTGGGTCCCCCGCTCCCGCCCAGAAGCTCGTACGGGCACCCATGTGCTGACCGGGGGCGGGACTCGGCGTTCCGGTCTGGGTGCGTGTGAACAGCAGTCTGCAACACCGGACCGCCGTCTGTCCCCTCCTTCTCCGTTATCGAAGCGTGACCACGCTCACATGTACCGGTACGTCCCGTTTCTGACGTGAGTGACCTCACTCCCCGCCATGCGGACACGGCGGCGTCGGCGGGGCAGGGTGGTGGACATGTCCGCCACCCTGCGCCTCGCCAACCCGCGCCGCACCACCCTCGCCCTGCTGACCCGCGGCGACGGCCCTCTCACCTGCGAGGGCAACGAGGGGTCGACGTGCCACAACCTCGTCACGCAGGTCGTCGAGACCGCCGAGGGCACCCGCCGCCAGTGCCGGAGCTGCAGCGACCGCTAGGGCGCCAGCTGCTCCACCTGGAGATCACCCTCGGCGTGCCGCTTGCGCAGCACCTTCTTGTCGAACTTGCCGACGCTCGTCTTCGGCACCTCCTCGATGAAGCTCCAGCGCTCCGGCATCCACCACTTGGCGATCAGCGGCAGCAGGTGGTCGCGCAGCTGCTCGGGCGTGACGTCCGAGCCCGGCGTGCGCACGACGCAGGCCAGCGGCCGCTCGTCCCAGCGCGCGTCCGGCACGGACACGACGGCCGCCTCGTGCACCTCCGGGTGCGCCATGAGGGCGTTCTCCAGGTCCACCGAGCTGATCCACTCGCCGCCGCTCTTGATGACGTCCTTCGCCCGGTCGGTGATCTGCACGAAGCCCTTCCGGTCCACGCTGGCGACGTCGCCCGTGCGCAGCCAGCCGTCGTCGAACCGGTCCGCGGCGTCGACCCGGTAGTACTCCCCGGTGATCCACGGCCCGCGGACCTGCACCTCACCGACGGAGGTGCCGTCCCAGGGCTGCACGGTGCCGCTGTCATCGACGACCCGCATCTGCACGCCGAGCATCACCCGGCCCGTGCGCGCCCGCCAGGTCACGTCGTCGGCCGCGGTCGCCTGCTTGGGCGGGTTGGACAGTGCCGCCAGCGGGCTGGTCTCGGTCATGCCCCAGCCCTGCACGATGCGCACGCCCAGCTCGTCGTAGGCCTCGATGAGCGAGCGCGGCACCGCGGCGCCGCCGCACACGACGAAGCGCATGCTCGACAGGTCCGTGCCGTTCTTGCGCGCGTAGGAGAGCAGGTCGTTCCAGATCGTCGGCACCGCCCCGGCGAAGGTCGGCTTCTCGTTCTGGATCACCTTGGCCAGCGGCTCGGCCTGCAGGAACCGCGCCGGCATCAGCAGGTCCGCGCCGGCGGCCCAGGCGATGTAGGGCAGCCCCCAGGCGTTGGCGTGGAACATCGGAACGACCGCCAGCACCTTGTCGCGGTCGGTCATCGCGAAGCCGTTGCCGCTGGCGGCGACCAGGCTGTGCAGCCAGGTGGACCGGTGGCTGTAGACGACGCCCTTGGGGTCCCCCGTGGTGCCGCTCGTGTAGCACATGGCCGCTGCCGCGCGCTCGTCCAGCTCGGGCCACTCGTAGCCCGGCTGCTCGGCCGCCAGCAGCTCCTCGTACGCGTGCACCGAGCGTCCCTCGAGCGCTGACAGGTCACCCTCGCCGTAGACGACGAAGTGCTTCACGGTGGTCAGCTGGTCGAGCACCGCGGCGAGCAGCGGGAGAACGGACGCGTCGACCACGACGACCTCGTCCTCGCCGTGGTTGACGACGAAGGCCAGCTGCTCGGGGAACAGCCGGATGTTGAGCGTGTGCAGCACCCGGCCGGTGGACGG
>JAOPWI010000150.1 GCA_025965755.1 Frankiales bacterium
CAGGTCGCGCCGGCCGAGCAGGCCCGTACGACGCTGCCCGAGGCACTGGCTGCGCCGGCCTACCGGGCCGCGCTGGCCGGCAACTTCGCGGTGGGCTTCGCCCTGCTGGGCGTGCGCAGCACGCTGGTTCCGCTGCTGGTCGTGGACGACCTCGGGCTCGCCCCGGGCTGGATCGGGGTGGCCTTCCTCGTCTCCTCGCTGGTGCAGGCGGTCCTGCTGCTGCCGGCCGGCCGGGCCGTGGACACCGTCGGGCGTCGGCCGACCCTGGTCGCCGGCGGGCTGCTCAGCGCGGTCGCGCTGGCCGGGCTGGTCCTCGCCGGCGGGCCGGTCAGCCTGGTGCTGGCCATGGCCGCCTTCGGCGTGGGGTCCGCCGCTCTCGGCGTCGTGCCCGGCGCGCTCGTCGGCGACGTGGTCCAGGGCCGGGGCGGCACCGCGGTGGCCGTCTTCCAGATGAGCAGCGACCTGGGCTCGATTCTGGGCCCGCTGCTCGCGGGCCTGCTGGTCGAGCAGGTGTCCTTCACGGCGGCGCTGCTGGTGAGCGCCGCCGTCGTCGGGGCGTCGGGCCTGCTCGGCCTGACGCTGCCGCGGGACCAGCTCAGCCCATGATCTCCACGATGGTCACGTTGCCGTGCCGGTTGAGCAGGCTCTCGGTGACGTCGAGCCGGTGGTCGTCGCAGGCGTAGGTCTCCACCTGGTCGGGCGGCCACACGGCCTCCTCCCGGGTGCTGCTCAGCGCGTAGCCGGCCCGCGCGCCGCAGTCCTCGCAGAGGCGCTTCATGTCGCTCAGGTCCGCAGACGGTCCGGAAGCGTCTGCGGGAACGGGCCGTCCAGCTCGGCCACGTCCTCCTCGTCCACCGACACGGCGTAGGAGTCCAGCCCCGGCACGCCCTCGTCGTCGTCCGGGAGCAGGTCCTCGGGCGACGTGCCGTTGTTCAGCGCGTCGAGGACCTCCTGGCTCACCCGCGGGATGATGTACACGCCGATGTCACCGGCCGGGACGCTGAACCACTCACCGTCCTCGGTGGAGTAGACGTCGTACAGCTGCTCTTCGAGGTCGTCCGCCATGAGTCAGCAGCCTGTCACAGCCGGATCCGCGCCCGGCACGGCGCCGGCAAAGACCGCCGGCTCGTCGTCACGGTGGTCCCGGCCGCAGCGCGCCGGCTGGGGCACAGTGGCCCGGTGACCCTGACCCGACGCCTGCCTGAGCTGCTCGACGGGCTGCTGGCCGACGAGCACCGCGCCAACCCGCTCGGGGCCTCCGGCCTGGGCCTCACCGAGCACGACGGCCGCCTGCCGGACCTGTCCGCGTCGGCGTACGCCGACCGCGCGGCCCGGGACGCGCAGTGGCTCGCCGCGTTCGAGGCCGTGCCCGACGAGGAGGTCGCCGACCCCGAGGACCGCGCCGACCGCGACCTCGTCGTCGCGTGGCTGCGCGGCCGGCGGGCGCTGGAGGACTGGCAGGAGTGGCGGCGCACTCCCGACCCCTACCTGGGTCCCGGGCTGAGCGGCGTCTTCGCGCTGTTCCTGCACCGGCTGCGTCCCGACGCCGAGCTGGTCCGCGACGCGGCGTCCCGGCTGCGCGGCGTTCCTGCCCTGCTGGACGCCTGCCGGGCCAACCTGGACCCCGCGCTGGCCTCCCCGCTGCTGGTGCGCCGCGCGGTCAACCAGGCCAAGGGCGGCGTGACCTACACCCGCGAGCAGGTTGCCGACTCGGTCGACGATCCGGCGCTGCAGGACGAGCTGCGCGCCGCGGGCGAGGTGGCGGCCGTGGCGTACGAGCAGGTGGTGCCCTATCTGGAGGACCTGGCCGACCGCGCCACCGGTGACTGGGCGATCGGCGAGCAGCGCTACGACGCGCTGCTGCGCGAGCGGGAGGGGCTCGCCTACGGCGCCCGCGAGCTGCGCGAGCGCGGCCGGCGCGCCTACGACGAGCTCGAGGGGGAGATGCGCCGGCTCACGGGCGTGATCGCCGGCCACGACGACTGGCGCTCGCTGGTCGACGAGCTGCTGCTGGACGCGCCGCCCACTCCCGAGGCGATGCGCGAGGAGTACGCCGTGTGGACGGCCCGGGCCCGCGAGTTCGTCGCCGCCCACGGCCTCGTCACACTGCCCGACGGCGAGACCTGCGCGGTCGACCCGGCGCCGGTCTTCCTGCGCGGAATGCTCGCGGTCGCCTTCTACATCGTGCCCCCGCCGTTCGCGGGCGGCCCGCCTCGTGGCCACTTCTTCGTGCCCTACCCGCCCGACGGCGCGACACCGGAGGCGGTCCTGGACCGGCTGCAGTCCAACAGCCGCTACGGCATGCCGTCGACTGCCGTGCACGAGGCGTACCCGGGGCATCACTGGCACTTCGCGCACCTGGCCGCCACGCAGCGCCGGCCGGTCCGCGCGGTCTTCCGTACGCCGTACTTCACCGAGGGCTGGGGCCTGTACGCCGAGCAGCTGATGCGCGACGCCGGCTTCTTCACCGACCCCCGGCACCAGCTCGGCCAGGTCGACGCCCGGCTGTTCCGCGCCGCACGCATGATCGTCGACCCGGCGCTGCACCTGGGCGAGATGACGGTCGACGAGGCCACCACGTTCATGACGACGCACACCGGGCTCGGCCCGGACACCGCGCGCGCCGAGGTCGTCCGCTACTGCGCCTGGCCGACGCAAGCGCCGTCCTACCTGACCGGCGCCCTGGAGCTCGACCGCATCGCGGCCGAGTGGACCGGCGACCTGCGCGAGCTGCACGACCGGCTGGCCGGCTCCGGCGGCCTGCCGCTGGCGATCGCGGAACGCCTGCTGCACAGCTGAGCCCGCTAGGGCGCCGCTGGGGTCGGGTCCTGCCCGGGCGCCGACAGCGCCGGGGACGGCAGCGCCTGCGTCGGGCTCGGAGCCGGTGCCTGGCTCCCGGCCGGGCTGGGCGACGGCTCGGCGGTC
>JAOPWI010000028.1 GCA_025965755.1 Frankiales bacterium
CCGTCCTCCTGCGCGATGCCCTCGGGCAGGTCGACCGGCTGGCCCGGGGGGGACGCGTCGCTCATGGGGCCAGCCTACGACCGGGGCCCGCGCCGACGGCCCGTCCGGTGAGCAGGCGAGACTGGCGCGGTGGTCCTCGTGTGCGTCGTGCTGCTGGCGGCCGTGCTGGTGGGCCGGCTGGCCGGCGGAGACCTCGACCGGCTGGGCCGGCTGCCGCTGCGGGGCAAGCGGCTCGTGCTGGCCGGATGGGCGGCCCAGCTGGTCGGCACCGCGGTCGGGGGCCCGGCCTACCCGGCCGGCCTGGCCCTGTCGGCGCTGCTGGCCGTGGGTTTCCTGGTGGCCAACCGGGGTGCCCGCGGCACCGGGCTGGTGGGGCTGGGCGTCGCGGCCAACGCCCTCGTGGTGGGGCTGAACGGCGCGATGCCGGTGTCGCTGGACGCCGCCGCCCGGGCGGGCATCGGCACCAGCGCCATCCTGCTGGGCGAGGACCCCCGCCACGAGGTGGCCGACGACCGAACCCGGCTCCGCGCCCTGTCCGACGTGGTGCCGGTCCCCCTGCCCTCCCGGCCGCAGGTGGTCAGCCCCGGCGACGTCCTGGTCGCCGCCGGGCTGGCCCAGCTGGTGGTGGTCGGGATGCGGACAGGGGGACGCCGGCTGCCGCGATGAGCGGTCAGGCCTCGACGGCCTGCGGCTGCTCGTGCTCGACGACCTGCTGCTGCGGCGCGCGGCCGGTCGAGATGGGAACCCGCACCGGGGTCGGCTCCGGAGCGATGACCGCGTGCACCCGCACCTCGAGCAGGCCCGCGTCGTAGCCGGCCTCGACCTGCTCGGGCGACACGCCGCCCGGCAGCGCGAACTCGCGGCGGAACTGGCCGTAGCGCAGCTCGCGCACCAGCAGCTGGCGCTCGCCGCCACCCTCGCCGCCCGGGTCCCGCCGCTCGCCGGAGACCACGAGCTTGCCGCGCTCCACCTCGATCGTGACGTCTCGCTCGACGTCGATGCCGGGCAGCTCGAAGCGGACCACCACGTCCGAGCCCTCGCGCACCACCTCGACCGGCGGGACGAAGGTGGCGCCGACGCGCCCCTGGTCGCCCCACGTCCGGCGCACGACCTCGTCGAAGTCACGGTCCATGCGAGCCAGCACCGTGAAGGGGTCCCAACGCCGTACCTGCATGACTGCCTCCTCCAGACAGCTCCTCGCCGGGGAAACCTTGCCCGTCTCCCCGTCAGTTCCCTTGAGCGTGTCTCGCTCAGGGCCAAGTGTGTGCAACCCTGGTACCCGCTGTCAAGACCCGAGTCGTCGTCCGAGGAGCTCCCATGGCCAAGAAGGGCCGCAAGAAGCGCGCGCGCAAGAAGAACCCTGCCAACCACGGCAAGCGCCCCAACGCCTGAGCACCGCCCCGTCCCGCACAGAGGAGCCCCGGCCACCCGGCCGGGGCTCCTCTGCGTCACCCGGGCTGCCGACGTGATCGTGTGCCAGGCTGGCGCGCACCCTCGACGGACAAGGACCGACCACGCATGAAGCTCCTCGTCACCGGCGGAGCCGGCTACATCGGCAGCATCGTCACCCAGCAGCTGGTGCAGCTCGGGCACGCCGTCACCGTGCTGGACGACCTGTCCACCGGCCACGAGGACGCGGTCGACCCGGCCGCCGAGCTCGTCGTCGCCGACCTGCACGACGCCGCCCGGGTGCTGACGCCCGAGGCCGGCTTCCAGGGCGTGCTGCACTTCGCCGCCAAGGCCCTGGTCGGCGAGGCCGCGACCCACCCCGAGCTGTACTGGTCGACCAACGTCGCCGGCTCGCTGGCCCTGCTCGAGGCGATGCGCCTCGCCGGCGTGCCGCGGCTGGTCTTCTCCAGCACCTGCGCGACGTACGGCCAGCCGGACCGGGTGCCGATGACCGAGGACCTGCCGACCCGGCCGGCCAACGCGTACGGCGCCAGCAAGCTGGCCGTCGACCTCATGATCCGCAGCTACGCCGAGGCGCACGGGCTCGCGGCCGTCAGCCTGCGCTACTTCAACGTCGCGGGGGCGTACGGCGGGCTCGGCGAGCGGCACGTCGTCGAGACGCACCTGATCCCCAACGCGCTCATGGTGGCCAGCGGTGACCGCGAGGCGCTGGACCTGCACGGGGAGGACTATCCGACGCCGGACGGCACCTGCGTGCGCGACTACATCCACATCGACGACCTGGCCAAGGCGCACGTGCTGGCGCTCGGAGCGGCCGAGGCGGGCCGGCACCAGGTCTACAACCTGGGCACCGGGACCGGCTTCTCGGTCCGGGAGGTCATCGCGGCCGTGCGCACCGTGACCGGGCACCCCGTGCCGGTGCGGGTCGGCCCGCGCCGTCCCGGCGATCCGGCCGCGCTGGTCGCCTCGAGCGCGCTGGCGGAGCGCGAGCTGGGCTGGCGGCCGCAGCACACCGATCTCGTCACGATCGTCGGCGACGCCTGGGCGTTCGCACAGGACCGGGCCCGCGCGGGGGCCACGAGGCAGGCCTAGCAGCGCCTACTCGGCGCGGTACTCCACGTGATCGATCTCGAGCCGGACCTCCTGGATGCGCACCAGCACCCGGTCGCGCAGGTCCAGCGGCACGGGGTCGTTGCCGCAGTGCTTGGCGACGAGGGTCTTCACGGCCTGCTCGAGGCCGTACTGCCGCAGGCAGGGCGAGCACTCGTCGAGATGGATGCGGACCTTGTCGTGGTGCTCGGCGTCCTGCTCCCCGTCGAGGTAGAGGTAGACGGCGGCGAGCACCTCGCTGCAGCTCGTCTCGTGCGGGTCGCCGCAGCTCACGACGCGTCCTCGGCCGCGCCGGCCTTGACCAGCCCCCGCTCGACCGCGTAGTCGGCCAGCTTGATCCGCAGGCCCCGGCGGCCCCGGTGCAGGCGGCTCATGACGGTGCCGATGGGCGTGCCCATGATCTCGGCGATCTCCTTGTAGGAGAACCCCTCGACGTCGGCGAGGTAGACCGCCATGCGGAAGTCCTCGGGCAGCTGCTGCAGCGCGTCCTTGACGTCGCTGTCGGGCAGGTGGTCCAGCGCCTCCATCTCGGCGCTGCGCAGTCCGGTGGAGGTATGCGCCTCCGCCGCCGCGAGCTGCCAGTCCTCGATCTGCTCGGTCGGGGACTGCTGCGGCTGCCGCTGCTTCTTGCGGTAGCTGTTGATGAAGGTGTTGGTGAGAATGCGGTACAGCCAGGCCTTGAGGTTGGTGCCCTCCTCGAACTGGTGGAACGCAGCGAAGGCCTTCACGAAGGTCTCCTGCACCAGGTCCTCGGCGTCGGCCGGGTTGCGCGTCATGCGCATGGCCGCGGAGTACAGCTGGTCCAGGAACGGGAGCGCATCGCGCTCGAACCGCGCCCTGCGCTGCTCGCTCGTCTCGGTCTCGACCGTGCCCACCTCCTCAGCGGCTCGTGCGGGGCTCCCCGCAGCAGGCCCGAGGAGGGCAGGGACGGGGACCTCGTCGAGACCCGATCCTACGCCGGTCCGGGCACGGCGCAGCGCGGCGGCAGGGGGACGGCGGTCGGGGCGACCGGACGGGCGGGCCGGACCGGCCCCGCGGGGCGAGACGGCGGTGCGGCTGCCAGGGGTCAGCCCGCAGGCGTGGGGCATGCGGCTCCTCTGTCGAGGGCGAACAGGGCGAGAGGTCCGGACGGGTCAGCACCGGCCCCTGTGCTGGTCCCAACAACGGCTCGGGCAGGCGCTGTTCCCGCCGTCACAGCACGGACTGCCGACGTACGCTCGCGCCATGGACGGCCACCATCCCGCAGTGGAGCAGTACCTCGAGACCGTGCTGGAGCTCGAGGAGTCCGGCATCGTGCCGCTGCGCGCCCGCATCGTGGAGCGCCTGGGCGTGTCGGCGCCGGCCGTCAGCGAGACCGTCAAGCGACTCGAGCGCGAGGGCTACCTGACCCTGGACGCCGACCGGGTGCTGCACCTGACCGAGACCGGCCGGGCCTACGCGACGTCCATGCTGCGCAAGCACCGGCTGGCCGAGGTGCTGCTCGTGGACGTGCTCAAGGTGCCGTGGCCGCAGGTGCACGAGGAGGCCTGCCGGCTGGAGCACGCCATCAGCGACAACCTGGAGAGGCACCTCGTCGAGCTGCTCGGCGACCCCGGAACCTGCCCGCACGGCAGCCCGATTCCGGGCTCGGCCAACGCCGTGGAGACCGGCCCGCTCACCCCGCTGTCGGCCGTCGCGACCGGCAGCGCGTGCGTGGTGCGCCGCATCGACGAGCACCTGCAGACGCTCATCCCGAGCATGCAGGAGCTGGAGCGGACCCGGCTGCTGCCCGGGCAGAAGGTCACCGTCGGCGCACTGGAGGACGGCCTGCTCGAGGTCGACGTGGACGGGGTCGCCGTGCAGGTCGCCCGTACCGTCGCCGCCCAGGTCTACGTCAGCGTCTGAACGGCTCCAGCCAGTCCGTGACCGCCGCGCCCAGCTGGGCCAGCACGTCCGCCCGCGTGCGGCCGTCCGCACGGCGCACGGCAAAGGCGTGGTCGGCGCCCTCGACGATCTCCACGCGCACGCCCGGCGCGGGCTCCGGCACTCCGAACGCGTCGCGGCTGCCCTGCACCACCAGCCGGGGCACGACCGGCAGCGCCAGCTCGCCGGCCCGGCTGCGGTCCGGCCGTCCGGGCGGCACCAGCGGAAAGGCCAGCAGCAGCACGCCGGCGGCTCCGAGCGCCTCGGCGGTCCGGCAGGCCA
>JAOPWI010000235.1 GCA_025965755.1 Frankiales bacterium
CACCGCAGCCAGCTCAACCCGCTCGAGGAGGCGGCCGCCTACAGCCAGCTGCTGTCGGACTTCGGGACGACGCACGAGGAGCTGGCGCAGCGGATCGGCCGCAGCCGCCCCCAGATCAGCAACACCCTGCGCCTGCTGGGCCTGCCGCCCGCCGTCCAGCGCCGGGTCGCGGCCGGCGTGCTGTCGGCCGGGCACGCCCGGGCGATCCTCGGCCTGGCCACCCCGGAGGCGCAGGACGCGATGGCGGCGCGCGTCGTCGCCGAGGGCATGAGCGTGCGGGCGGTCGAGGAGGCCGTCGCGCTCGCCGGCAGCGACCCCGACGACGACGAGCCGGTCCGGCGCCGTCCGCGCGCGCAGGTCCCCGTGGAGTACGTCGCGGTGGCCGACCGGCTGGCCGACCGCCTCGAGACCCGTGTCAAGGTCGACGGCGGCGCCGGCCGCAAGGGCCGCATCGTCGTGGAGTTCGGCGGTCCCGAGGACCTGCTGCGGATCGTCGGGCTGCTGGCCGGCGACGAGAGCGCGGCCGACTAGCGCTCGGCCGCCTGCTCGAGCAGCTGGCGCAGCAGGGCCCCGAACGACAGCCCGGCGGCGTCGACGGCCATCGGCAGCAGCGACGTCTCGGTCATGCCGGGCGCCACGTTGACCTCGAGCAGGTGCGGCGTGCCGTCGGCGTCGACGATGAGGTCGACCCGGGACAGGTCACGCAGGCCCAGTGTCTGGTGGGCGGCGACGGCGACCCGGGCGACCTCCCCGGCGACCGCCTCGCTCAGCCGGGCCGGCGCGAAGTACTCCGTCTGGCCGGCCGTGTAGCGGGAGGTGTAGTCGTAGACGCCCGACAGCGGGCGGACCTCGACGGCGGGCAGCGCCTGCGGCCCCTCGCCGGTGTCCACCACGGTCACGGCGATCTCCGTGCCGGTGACGAACTGCTCGACCAGGGCGGCCTCGCCGTAGGAGAAGCAGGACACCATGGCGGCCGGCAGCTCGTCGGCCTTGTCCACGGCGCTGGCCCCCAGGGCGGAGCCTCCGCGGGCCGGCTTGACCATCAGCGGCAGCCCGAGGTGGGCCGTGAGCCGGTCCAGCACCGCGCCGGCGCCCAGCTCCCGGAAGGAGGAGTGCGGCAGCACCACCGAGGCGGGCGTGACCAGTCCGGCCCGCCGCCAGGCGGCCTTGGCGGTCGGCTTGTCCCAGGCGGCGCGGCAGGCGTCCGGCGTCGAGCCGACGTAGGGCGTGCCGACCAGCTCGAGCACCTCGCGCAGCGCGCCGTCCTCGCCGCCGCCACCGTGCAGGGCGACGAGCACCGCGTCGTACGGCGCGTCCTCCAGCGTGTGCAGGAGCTGCGCGTCGGCGTCGCGGACGTCGACCGCCAGGCCCTCGGCGCGCAGGGCGTCGGCGACCCGCCGGCCCGAGCGCAGCGAGACGTCGCGCTCGTGGGACAGCCCGCCGGCCAGGACGAGGTAGCGGCTCATGCCATGTCCGGGGCCGGCGTCTGGGCGGACGGCCGGGTGACCCGCGAGCTCGTCACCGGGCCGAAGGTCTGCAGCAGGTCCAGCTCGGCCTCGACGACGCCGGCCAGGCGGCGCACGCCCTCGCGGATGCGGTCCGGCTCGGGGAAGCAGTAGGACAGCCGCAGCTCGCGCCGGCCCTGCCCGTCGGCGTAGAAGCCGATGCCGGGCACGTACGCGACCCGGGCCGTGATCGCGCGCGGCTGCATGACCTTGGCGTCCATCCCCTCGGGCAGGGTCGTCCAGACGTAGAAGCCGCCGGCCGGGTGGGTCCACGTCGTGCCGGCCGGCATGAGCTGGGCCAGCGAGTCGAGCATCGCGTCGCGCCGCTCGCGGTAGAGGTCCTTGAACACCTCGACCTGGCCCTGCCAGTCCTGGGTGGTGAGGTACTCGACGACGGCCATCTGGTTGAGCGCGGGCGGGCACAGCACCGACGCCTCGGCGGCGAGCACCAGCTTCTCGCGCACCGCGTGCGGCGCGAGCACCCAGCCGACCCGCAGGCCGGGCGCGAAGGTCTTGGAGAACGAGCCGAGATAGACGACGTCGTCCTCGCCGCCGCGCGCGCGGATCGCCCTCACGGGCGGGCCGTCGAAGCCGAGCAGGCCGTACGGATTGTCCTCGAGCACCAGCAGCCCGGCCTCCTGGCAGATCGCCAGGACCTCGTCCCGCCGCGGGTCCGACAGCGACGTGCCGGCCGGGTTGTGGAAGTTGGGGATCGTGTAGAGGAACTTCGCCCGGCCGCCGGCGGCGGCGATGGCCTCGCGCAGCGCCTCGGGCTGCAGCCCGTCGGCGTCCATGGCCAGGTGGCGCACCTCGGCCTGGTAGGCCGCGAAGGTGCCCAGCGCTCCGACGTAGGACGGCGCCTCGGCCAGCACCACGTCACCGGGATCGATGAAGATCCGCGTGACGAGGTCCAGCGCGTGCTGGGAGCCGACGGTGACGACGACGTCCTCGGGGCTGGCGGCGATGCCCTCCAGCGCCATGACCTCGCAGATCAGCTCGCGCAGGGCGGGGTCGCCCTGGCCGGAGCCGTACTGCAGCGCGGTCGCGCCGCGCGTCGCCATGAGGTCGCTGAGCAGCTTGCCGACGGCATCCAGCGGCAGCGCGGTCGTGTAGGGCATGCCGCCGGCGAGCGAGACCACCTCGGGGCGGCTGGCGACGGCGAACAGCGCGCGGATCTCGGAGGCCGTCATGCCGGCGGTCCGGGCGGCGTAGCGACCGGTGAAGGCGTCCAGGGTTCCCCCCGACATCCCCCCTGACCGGCCCGGCACGACGGGGCGCTGCTCCATGGCCTCAGGTTACCCGCGGGGTCTTCTCCTTTTCGGTGCGCCTGGTTACCCTGCGTGCAGTGCCGTCCGGATGGAGCCCTCCCGTGTCTGAGCAGGTCGTACGGCCGCGTGCCCGCGCGGTCCGGCGGACCGTTGCGGGGTTTGTGCTCGGCGTGTTCGGCGGCTGGCTGATCGGATTGCTCCGCGCGCCGTCGCACCGGACCGCTCCGTGAGCCGTCGCGCGGTCTCCATCACCCTGGACAACCTCGACGACCTGCCGGTCCGCTGCCGCAGCTGCGTGTTCTGGGAGCTCGACCCGCTGGCCGGCGAGCGCGCGCTGCTGGCCGGCGACACGTCGTTCGAGAAGGAGTCGTGGGTCTCCGCGACGCTGCTGGAGTGGGGCTCCTGCGGCAAGGTCGTCTACGTCGACGGCGCGCCGGCCGGCTTCGTGATGTACGCCCCGCCGTCCTACGTGCCGCGCTCCGTCGCCTTTCCGACCTCGCCCGTCAGCGCCGACGCGGTGCTGCTCATGACCGGCCACGTCGTGCCCGACTTCGCCGGCGGCGGCATCGGCCGCACCCTGCTGCAGGGCGTCGCGAAGGACCTCACCCGGCGTGGCGTGCGCGCGATCGAGGCGTTCGGCGACGAGAAGTGGGAGGCGCCGGCCTGCGTGCTGCCGGCCGAGCACCTGCGCGCCGTCGGGTTCAAGACCGTCCGGCCGCACCACCGCTTTCCGCGGCTGCGGCTCGAGCTCAAGACGGCGGTGTCCTGGCGCGAGGACGTCGAGGTCGCGCTCGAGCGGCTGCTGGGGTCGATGAGCCCGGACCCGCTGCTGCGCCCGGTCTGAGCGCGGCGTCCGGACGGCGCTGCGGCCCGCACGCCCACGTCAGGCCTGAGGGGCTGCGCCCAGGACGGCGCGGAGCAGCTCCGGCAGGTCGCTGCCGGACTGCTCCGGCAGGGCCTCGACCGGCCACCAGCGGACGTCGTCGGACTCGTCGCTGATCGCGGTCGCCGCGCCGTCGGCGGCCGTCAGCAGGTAGCGCACGTCCAGGTGGAACCGCTCGCCGCACGGGGCCGCGTGCCGGTCCAGGTGCACCGGGTCGGTCCCGACCAGCTGCAGGTCCGGGACGCCGGTCTCCTCGACGGCCTCGCGGAGCGCGGCCGCCGAAAGGTCGGTGTCGCCGACCTCGCAGTGCCCGCCCGGCTGCAGCCACAGCCGGACCTTCTTGTGCAGCACCAGCAGGACGTGCGTGCGGGAGGCGTCGAGCACGAGGGCGCTGGCGGTCAGGTGGTCGGGCGAGCCCGCGCGGCAGACCGAGGCCGGGCCGGTGGCCAGGCAGGCCAGGAACTCCCGGCGCAGCGCCTCCTGGGCGCCGTCCGGCGCCGGCCAGGAGGCGAGGGCGCCGACGGCGCGGTCGTGCAGGCTCACCGGCCGGCCGTGAGGGCCTGGGCCAGGTCGGCCAGCCGCAGCACGCCGGTGGGGGCGTCGAGGTCCGGAGGCAGGTAGAGCCGCTGCACGGCCACCAGCAGCGCCTCGGCGACGGTGTCGCGGAAGGCCGGATCGGCCAGCCGGGCGGCGTCCGACCGGGAGCTGAGGTGGCCGAGCTCGACGCGCACCGCCGGCATGCGGGTGAGCCGCAGCAGTTCCCAGTTCTTGCCGTGGACGTGGCAGTCCAGCAGGTCGGTGCGGGCCACCACCTCGCGCTGCACCAGGGACGCGAGCTGCTCCCCGACGGTGGAGGTGACGCCGCTGCCGGTGCCGAAGTGGTAGCAGGCGACGCCCTCCGCGCGGGGCGAGTCGGCCCGGTCGACGTGCAGCGACAGCACCAGGTCGGCGGCGCGGTCGTTGGCGAACGCCGCCCGCTCGGCGTCGGTCGGGTTGCCGTCCGGCCCGCGGGTCAGCAGGGCGCGGACGCCCGAGGCGACCAGGCGGCCCTCCAGCCGGGCGGCGAGGTCCTCGACGATCGAGGCCTCCTCCAGCCCGAACCCGGCGGCGCCGCGGTCCCGCCCGCCGTGGCCGGGGTCCAGGACGACCGTCTTGCCGACCAGCGAGGCGCCGGAGCGGTGCAGCTGCTCGCGCTCGCGCAGGGCGTGCGGCGAGCCGCCGGTGACCAGCCGGCCCAGCTGCTTGAGCGCGCGCAGGGTCGAGGGGCCGCAGGTGCCGTCGGCGACCAGCCCGTACTCCCGCTGGAAGCGGCGAAGCGCCTCGGACGTGCGGGTGCCGAAGACGCCGTCGACCCGGCCGGCGTCGAAGCCCAGCTCGAGCAGGCGCTCCTGAAGGGCGGCCACGTCGTCACCGGCGTACGGGCGGCTGGCGAGCGACAGCAGCCGGTCGCCCAGGCGCCAGCGGGCGGCGTGCAGGGCGGCGTACGTCTCCCGCCCGACGATGCCGTCGACCGACAGGCCGCGGCGCTGCTGGAAGGTGCGGATGGCCTGGTCGGTGACGTCGTCGAACACGGGGTTGCCAGGAGCGGCCGGCAGCAGGCCGAGCGCCACCAGCGTGGCCTGCACCTCGGCGACGGCCGGACCGGTGCTGCCGCGGCGGTACAGCTGCACGGAGCTCCTCGGGACGGGGGTGGGGCGCCCGCCACTGTAGGTGGGCAGGCGCAGTCTCTCGCGGAGCGTCACGTGCAGGCGATCGCCGTGCCGGGGCTCGCCGTTACGCGCCCAGGCCGGGCCCCGTGTCGGGACCCGGCCTGGGCGCGTGCGAGGTGCAGAAGGGCTAGAGGTAAGCCTCGAGGTCCTTCAGGATGGCCGACTTCGGCTTGGCGCCGACGATCTGCTTGACGATCTTGCCGCCCTGGAACACGGCCATCGTCGGAATGGACATGATCGAGTAGTCGCGGGCGGTGCCCGGGTTCTCGTCGATGTTCAGCTTGGCGATCGTGAGCTTGTCGGCGTTCTCGGCCGCGATCTCCTCGAGGACGGGGGCGACCATCTTGCAGGGGCCGCACCACTCCGCCCAGAAGTCGACCAGCACCGGCTTGTCGCTCTGGAGCACGTCAGCCGTGAAGCTGGCGTCCGTGACGGTCTTCGTGTTGGCGCCCACAGGGACTCCTCGTGTCGTCGGGTCAGGTGTTGCAGTGATCACAACACTCGGGGATGCGGGTGGATTCCGCTAGGCGATCGCGCCGGAGTCGGCCCGGGCGGCCAGCCAGCGCTCGGCGTCCAGCGCGGCGGAGCAGCCCGTGCCCGCGGCGGTGATGGCCTGGCGGTAGGTGTGGTCGACCAGGTCGCCGGCCGCGAAGACGCCCGGCACGTTGGTACGGGTCGTGTGCGTGCCGTGGACCACGACGTAGCCCTCGTCATCCACCTCGACCTGGCCGCGCACGAGCTCCGAGCGCGGGTCGTGCCCGATGGCGACGAACAGGCCGGTCGCCTCCAGGTCCCGCTCCTCGCCGGTCTTGACGTTCTGGATGCGCAGCTTCTCCAGCTTGGTCTCGCCGACCGCCTCGAGAACGGCGGTGTCCCAGAGAAAGCGCATCTTGGGGTTGGTGAAGGCCCGCTCCTGCATGATCTTGCTGGCCCGCAGGGTGTCCCGGCGGTGGACCAGCGTGACGCTGCGGGCGAAGCGGGTGAGGAAGGTGGCCTCCTCGAGCGCCGAGTCCCCGCCGCCGACGACCACGATGTCCTGGTCGCGGAAGAAGAAGCCGTCGCAGGTGGCGCACCAGGAGACGCCGCGGCCGGAGAGCCGCTCCTCGCCGGGAATGCCGAGGTTGCGGTAGGCCGAGCCCATGGCGAGCACGACCGCCTTGGCGAGATAGGTGTCCGCGCCCACCTTGACGACCTTCGGGTCCTGGGTGAGGTCGACCTCGGTCACGTCGTCGGTGATCAGCTGGGCTCCGAAGCGCTCCGCCTGCTTGCGCAGGTTGTCCATGAGCTCCGGACCCATGATCCCGTCCGCGAAGCCGGGGTAGTTCTCGACGTCGGTGGTGTTCATGAGCGCGCCGCCCGCGGTGACGGCGCCCTCGAAGACGACCGGCTTGAGGCCGGCGCGGGCAAGGTAGATGGCGGCGGTGTAGCCCGACGGCCCGGAGCCGATGACGACGGAGTCGTGCACCTCGGAGCTGTCTGCGGTGTCCGGCACGTCGCGCCCTTCTGAGGTCATGCTGTTGACAACGCTCACGATAGGGGCGGGCCTTCCCGGACGGGCCCGGTGGCAGGCTGCCCGCGTGGATCAGCCTGCCGCGTGCGCCGCGCACCCCGCGCGGCCGGC
>JAOPWI010000246.1 GCA_025965755.1 Frankiales bacterium
CGGACGTCGGCGGCCAACCGGTCGCTGGCGGCCTTGCGGGCGGCGACCCGGGTGGCCAGCTCGGCGCGCAGGGCGGCCAGGCCGAGCCCGGTCGTGGCGGAGACCGCGCGCACCGGCACCGCGTGCAGTCCCTCGCTGTCCAGAAGCCGGCGCAGGTCGGCCAGGCAGGCCCGGCGAGCCGGCTCGTCCAGCCGGTCCGCCTGGTTCAGCACGACCATGAGCACGCCGGAGTGACCGGCGAGCGGCTTCAGATAGCGGTCGTGCACGGCCGCGTCGGCGTACTTCTGCGGATCGAGCACCCACACCAGCACGTCGACCAGCTCCACCAGCCGGTCGACCTCCAGCCGGTTCTCCAGCCGGGTCGAGTCGTGGTCGGGCAGGTCGAGCAGCACCAGCCCGTTCAGCGACGGGTCGGGCCGGTCGATGACGTGGCGCCGGGGCACGCCCAGCCAGTCGAGCAGCCGGTCGGGGTCCTCGCCTCCCCAGACGCTCGCGTGCGCGACGCCGGTCGTCGGGCGGCGCACCCCCGGCCTGGAGATCTCCGACCCGGCCAGCGCGTTGAACAGGGTCGACTTGCCGCTTCCGGTCGCGCCGGCCAGCGCCACCACGGTGGCGTCGCCGAGAGCCGTCCGGGCGCCCGCCTTGGTCAGGACCGTGCGGGCCGGGTCGAGCTCGCCGTCGGGCAGCGACCCGTACGCCGCGTCGACCGCCTCCTGCAGCGCCGCCAGCCGGTCGGCCAGCGGCAGCTCGCGGCGGCTCACCCGCGCAGCCGCGCGTCGGACTGCCGCTCGTGGGCCAGAGAGGCGACAGCGACGCGCAGCTGAGCGGCTGCGCCGGCGTCCGGGCCGGCGACGACCAGCCGGTCCTCGAAGCGGGCCAGCTCGGAGGTGAGCAGGTGCTCAGCGCGCCGGGCCAGGTCCTCGCGGGCCCGGGCGGCCAGCGAGCGCACCGCGGCGTCGCCGAAGACCGCCTCGAGCAGCTTCTGGCCGACCGCGCTGGTGCCGCCGGCCACGGCGATCTCCCCGCCGGTCAGGCCGCCGGTGCCGGCGAAGACGGCCACCATGACGGCCAGCCCGACGCCGTTGACGCCGAAGCTCAGGAAGCGGGCGGTCGAGCGCTTGTCCGCACCCTCCTCGCGGACCAGGTCCAGAACGAAGCCCTGCCAGTCGCGCACCTCCTCGGCGGCGGCCGGCCCGAAGTCCTCGGAGGCGCGCTCGAGCTGCCGGCGTTCCTCGCCGAGCAGGGCGTCGCCGCCCGGCAGCGCGCGCCAGGCCGTCACCGTGCGCTCGGCGGCGCTGTCCGCGGCGCTGCGCAGCAGCTGCTCGACGCTGGACTCGAGGGCGCCCTGCAGCTCCTGGCTGGTCGTCGGCCGACCGGTGACGACCGCGGTGAGCCGGTCGCGCAGGCGCCCGACCCCGGACTGGATGCCACGCATCCACTCCCCCGTGCCGACGAACTCCTGCCAGCGGGCCAGCACCTCGCCGCGCAGCAGCGAGCCGCCGCGCATGCCCTCATCGACGTGGGCGACCGCCTCCTCGTACGCCGCCAGCGCCGCGCTCTCCAGCGCCGAGGCCGCGGCGGTCTGCTGGTCGACAGCGGACACGAGCCCCGCGACCCGGCCGTTCAGGCTGTCCAGCGCCCCGGCCAGCGTCTGGCGGACGACCGCGCTGCGCGCCTCGGCGTCGCCGGCCAGCTCGCCCAGCCAGCTGCGCAGCGGCGCCACCTGCGCCTCCGGCAGCCGGCCGTCCTGCAGCGGCTCCTCGCGGATGACGAACAGGCGGGCGGCCGGCAGCTCGGCGCGGTCGAGCATGCCCTGCAGGTCCGGGGCGACCTCGGCGACCGCCTCGGGCGGTACGCGGTCCAGGACGACCGCGAGCGCGGTGGCCCGCTCCTGCGCCGTGCGCAGCAGGTCCCACGGGACGGCGTCGGCGTAGCGAGCGGCGGTCGTCACGAACAGCCAGAGATCGGCGGCGGCGAGCAGCTGCGCGGCGAGCTCGCGGTTGGCCTCGACCACCGAGTCGACGTCCGGAGCGTCGAGCAGGGCGAGCCCGGGGGGCAGGTGCGGCAGGGTCACGAGCCGCAGGCCGCTGGTTGCGTCTCCGCTGCCGGTGGTCCGGGGCATGCCGGGCAGGATCCGGTCGTCGGCGAAGAAGGGGCGGTCCACCTCGGCGCAGACGAGCACCGGCGCCCGCGTCGTCGGCCGCAGGACGCCGGCGGTGGTGACCGACTCGCCGACCAGGCTGTTGACCAGGGTCGACTTGCCGGCGCCGGTCGAGCCGCCGACGACGGCCAGCAGCGGCGCGTCCAGGTCGCGCAACCGTGGCAGCAGGTAGTCATCGACCTGCTCGACGACCGCGCGGGCCGCCCCCCGGGCGGCGTCGCTCTCCGGCGTGCGCAGGCCGAAGCCCAGCTCGTCGACCCGGTCGCGCAGGTTGCTCAGCGCCGCGGCGAGGGCGGCCCCGGGTGGCGCGACGTCGGACGCGGTGCCGGTGACGGACGCGGCCGCGGACGGGTGCGATGTCGGCCCGGCGGACGGATGCTTCTCGAGGTCAGGCACATCCGCATCCTGCCCACCGCCGCCGCGCACACCCGCACCGGCCGTTGCGGGCGGGCGCGCGCCGTCAGTCCTCCTGGTCCTGCAGCGCCAGCAGATCGTCGACCTCGGGCTCGCCCTCCGCCGCGAAGGCCTCGCGCACCACCCGAAAGGCCGTGCCGGCCGGATAGCCCTTGCGGGCCAGCAGCCCGGC